>NZ_LGSU01001173.1 GCF_002260545.1 Hydrocoleum sp. CS-953
CATTTTCTGAAGCACCCGTAAGGCGATGAATCGTCAAATTTCTCTTCTATTGCGTATAGAGCAATAGTTAATACATTTTCTGAAGCACCAGTGAGGAGATGAATAGTGAATTTTCTCTTCTATTGCGTATAGAGCAATAGTCAGCACATTTTCTGAAGCACCAGTGAGGAGATGAATAGTGAATTTTCTCTTCTATTGCGTATAGAGCAATAGTCAGTACATTTCCTGAAGCACCAGTGAGGAGATGAATCGTCAAATTTTTCTACTCGACTGCACACCTTAAATAGTAAATTAGAAAAAAATCCTCAAATCTTGCCATAACGAGAATTATAGGAAAAAATCTAACGCACAGTTTTAGCTGTNAATAGTAAATTAGAAAAAAATCCTCAAATCTTGCCATAACGAGAATTATAGGAAAAAATCTAACGCACAGTTTTAGCTGTGTCAGTCTACTACAAGTTTTCCTTAACGTATCAAAGTTTTGAGTCTATAAAATCTAAATTTATAATTTAGATTTTATAGCGATCGCCTCAATTTTCCCAAGGGTCAGGTAATTGATTATTATCTTTTTTCAACTCAATATTTCTCTCAGATTTTTCCTTATTTATGACAGAATTTTTAGCAACTTCACCAGTAGTTAAACCTAAGAAAACATCTTCTAAACTAGCACGAACTCGACGTAGTTCACATAAACCCAAACCAGCAGTAATAATAGTATTAGAAATTTCTTTTCCTGGTTCCATTTCCGGTTGACATTTTATTTGTAATCTCAGACGACCTTCATTATCTGATTTAATTTTTTCTAGAGATTCAATTCCTGGAACTTCAGCTAATAATTTTAATCCTGTTTCTATCTCCTGAATTTCCCCCTCAATTTCCACCTCATATCCCCACCCACTTGCTAACTTATTACTCATTTCTTCCGGACTACCCGTAGCCACAATTTCACCCTGATTAATAATCGCCACTCGATTACAAGTCATACTAACTTCCGGCAAAATATGAGTAGATAAAATAATTGTATGCTCTTCAGCCAAACTTTTAATTAAATTTCTCACTTCAATAATTTGTCTAGGGTCAAGACCAACAGTCGGTTCATCTAATATAATTACCTGTGGATCGTGTACCAAAGCTTGAGCAATACCAACCCTTTGTTTATACCCTTTCGATAATTTTCTAATTAAAACTTTCTGCTTATTTAATAACCCACATCTTCTCATTGCCAACCTAACTCTAGCAGAGCGATCGCCCGCAGGAACTCGTTTAATTCTAGTAACAAAAAATAAGAATCCTTCCACCGTCATTTCTGGATATAATGGTGGTATTTCTGGCAAATAACCAATCAATTGTCGTACTGCCATAGAATCTTCATGTACATCATAACCAGCAATTTTAGCCGTGCCACTTGTAGCAGGTAAATATCCAGCTAAAATTCGCATAGTTGTAGTTTTACCTGCACCATTAGGACCCAAAAATCCTAATATTTCTCCCTGTTGTACAGCAAAAGATACTTCTTTCAATGCTGAGGTTGAACCATAAATTTTGCTTAACTTCTCAACTTCAATCATTATGATTTTATGCTCCTAAAAAATTTACTTTAAACTGGTCATACAAATTAATAAAAGGTAAGCATTTCCTGCGAAATGCTGCGGAAACAGCTATTAGCTTTCACCTTTTACTGTAGAACGCTACTCAAACAGACTTTGAACGTAATAATTTACTAAAGTTAGCTGATGATAATATTTTTATTCATAAGTTTTAATTCTCCTTGGAGACTAATTCCTCCTTCGGTGTGATAGTTGAGTTAATAACTCATAGCTATAGCAATCCTCTGATCGGTTGTGGTATTTTGGGTGTAGTTAGGAGTTGTAATTTTGAAGCTTTTCAGCTCTTTTTAACTATTATAAAACTTGTTACGACCAATGCGCCGATTGCTATAATAGCTGATTGCTAAATACTTATAATAAAAGATATTTAGAGGAAAAGTAGAAATAATAGAACGTAATATAAAATNGGTACATCTTGATTTGCCCTTTTCGGGAGAAAAATGTATGAAAAAGAACATTTTTTTTGATAATTCAAGTAGTTTTACTTAGCTACTATGATTCTTTCTCCTTTCTCCCCTGCTCCCTACTCCCCTGCTCCCCACAATTCTTTCAGGATTTATGGGTTAAGGGATAGGTTTCAAGAAGGGGATTGGCTAAAAGGATTTTTTTTTGATTCATCCCCTCTGGGGGGAGGCTTCAAACCTTAATTGTTGAATGAATAATTAATTATTGACGCTTCAATTATTAATTATTAACTATTAATTATTAATTATTCGGTAAAATAGCCTGCAAAACTATGAGTAATTTTCCACTTTTTCAAACTCTACCACTTAGGAAAAAATAAACCTATACTAGATGTTTTAGTATCACCTTGTGCAAAATATCTAAACACTAGCCTTTCTATTGTTCTATCTACAAATTTAGTTTTGACTAAAATAATCACTTAACTAATATAGTATAATAAATCTTTCTAAGATTATTGTATATTTTTCCAGACCAAACTCAACCTTATGATCAATATTGTCTTAACCGAAATTTCTTCAGATAACAACTTGCTTGAAGCAGAAAAAAATTAGTTTAACTTTTAATTTTATATATAGCAATCCTAAATAGGTTGTGATAATTTTCATAATAGTTAATCTGAACTGAAAACCTTGAAAATTCTGTACCTCGCCAATCCGACGCTTCTTCTAGCTAACTCCTTAATACCACCAAAATATTAAAACTTAAATAGGATTGCTATATCATGTTGAAAATCAAAACTATACTAACTACATTAGCAGCAATTACACTTCTCCTACCTATCAATCAACTATCAGTTAGAGCTAACTTTATTTCCTCAGAGAATTCTACCCCAACAAAACAAACAACTGACAATGAACAACCAAAAAATATATACCAACAGGCCAAAGAAGAACTACCTAAAGACCTCTATGTACTTTATCGAATTGTTGACCGTATAGCCAGGGCCAATAAACTTGATGAAAAATCTTGGCAGATCGTAATCGTTCCAGAGTATAATCTTAATGCCTTTGCCACTAACATTAACNCAACAGGCCAAAGAAGAACTACCTAAAGACCTCTATGTACTTTATCGAATTGTTGACCGTATAGCCAGGGCCAATAAACTTGATGAAAAATCTTGGCAGATCGTAATCGTTCCAGAGTATAATCTTAATGCCTTTGCCACTAACATTAACCTTATTGCTCTATACAATGGTATTTTGGAGCTGCTTGTAGGAGATGCTTCTGCAATAGCTTGTCTTGTTGGCCATGAAATTGCACATCATACTGAAACACACACAGCTTTAACTCCTGTGGAAAAAGCAGCCTTAATCACAAAAATTGAACAAGAAGCTCAACAAGAAGCTTTAGCAAAAAAACAGAATGCTCAAACACAGGCAACTGGTATTTCTATTGGACGTAGTGCAGCAAGAATATTTGGCGGAAGAGCAGGAAGATTTGGTAGTGCTGTATTGGGTAATGTTAGTAGTCAAAGGTCGAAGGTATCTCAAGAAAAAATAGATAAAATTGTCGCCCAGAAAAAAGAAGAGTTAGAAAAAACTCTTGCTGAAGAAGACCGTAAAAGAGAATTTGAAGCTGATAAAATAGGATATTTATATTCAGCAAAGGCAGGTTTTGAAGCAGAAGGTTGTTTAAGAGCTATGAAAGTTTTGGGGCAAACACCAACTGCCGAATTTGATACTACTCATCCTACTATACCTAAACGTATTGAAGCTCTGAAAGATTTGATGCTTAAGTTTCCAGCTATATCTCTAGCAGAAGAAAGTAGAGCTATTATTTCTGAAACTAAACCTTTGACTTATGATTTATCTAAAGATAGGAAATCTTTAAGACTTAATTCTAGTCGTGGTGGTTCTTCTGTAGATGATGTAGAACGCTTATTTGACAATTGACATAACTTTTGGCCTATTAAAATTTCCCTACTGGACATAAAAAGCAAATCTCTTTCACAGGAAGCAAACGTTAGACCTATAGATTATCCAGAACTTAGGGTTCTTGGGTATCATTTTTCTGCTTATANTAGGAAATCTTTAAGACTTAATTCTAGTCGTGGTGGTTCTTCTGTAGATGATGTAGAACGCTTATTTGACAATTGACATAACTTTTGGCCTATTAAAATTTCCCTACTGGACATAAAAAGCAAATCTCTTTCACAGGAAGCAAACGTTAGACCTATAGATTATCCAGAACTTAGGGTTCTTGGGTATCATTTTTCTGCTTATAATAATACTTTAACGATTTATTAAGGATTAACTAAAGATACTCATGACTGCAATTCAATTTATTCAAGGTGTTGATGAAGAGGCTATACCAGAAGTTCGTTTAACTCGTTCTCGTAGTGGTAATCAGGGAACAGCTACATTGATTTTTGAGAATCCCAAGGCTTTGGGCCAAGATGTTACTGAAGAAATTACAGGGATGTATCTGATTGATGAAGAAGGCCAAATTACCAGTCGCGAAGTTAAGGCTAGATTTGTCAATGGCGAGCCTAAATTCCTTGAGGGATATCATGTTATGAAGTCTCTAGAAGAATGGGAGCGTTTTATGCGTTTTATGGAACGTTATGCTAAAGAGTATGGTTTAGAATTTAATAAGGCTTGATAGGTTCCCCAGGCCAGGAGATTTTGAGCCTGGGGATGTCTAGCTACTTCCGTGGACTTCCCTAAAACGGAAAAGAAATAATTTACTGTTAAGTTCTCCCAAATATAATGGAAGCTTCGACAATCTTTAGTTGAACAGATTAATTATTTACCAAAAAATTAAGATATAAAGGCTCTCCATTCACGGCAAAAAAAATCAAAAAAATTACTTTTAGCCAATAATTACTATTACAGAAGAAGTAATTATTAATTATCAATTGTTTAGGCAGTCGCCGACATGAAAATTATCAATTGTTGAACAAACTACTCTAATTTGAATGGATCGACAAATTCCTCATCCTACTCCTCAAAATATTACTCTTAGTTGTGCTGTCATTACTGTGAGTGATACCCGCACAAAAGAAACAGACAAAAGTGGTCAGTTACTCCAGAAAATACTTGAAAGTGCTGGTCATTCTGTAACAGAATATTTAATTATTAAAGATGAAAAATTGGCAGTCGTCGCCCAAATAGAATCTCTATGTCAGCGAGAGGATATAGATACTTTAATTTTTAATGGTGGAACAGGAATAGCTCCCAGAGATACTACTTATGATGCCATTGAAAATTTATTAGAAAAAACTTTACCCGGTTTTGGGGAACTATTTCGTTGGTTGAGTTATCAAGAAATTGGTTCGAGGGCGATCGCTTCTCGTGCTGTTGCTGGTACTTATCAAGATACATTAGTATTTTCACTTCCAGATTCTACTAATGCAGTCAAGCTAGCTGTAGAAAAGTTAATCTTACCAGAATTAGTTCACTTAGTTCTGCAACTTCGTAAAACTTAAAGTTAAATGAGATAACAACGCCGTAAGTAAACCAAATAATACTTACGCACAGTAACCCAGAAACCAGGTTGATTTGGATAATATCAAATCCTCTTACTTTGGATAATAAGATTCTAAAAGAGGCAAAAACTCCAAGTTGGGTAGGGGTTTGGTCTCCAAACCCCAATTAGTCTCCAAACCCCAATTAGTCTCCAAACCCCAATTAGTCTCCAAACCCCAATTAGTCTCCAAACCCCAATTAGTCTCCAAACCCCAATTAGTCTCCAAACCCCTACCATATTGAATGATACCATATCACCGGATTTAATATAAGTCCTACTCAAATTAAATCAAGGAATGTTGATTTAATTTTCTTCTTCCCTTAATACTAAAGGACGTAACAATTCTTTATTTTTCAAAAGATTAACAGCTTGAGCATAATAGGGGTCTGATTTAGTAGCGATCGCTTCTGGTTTCCGATATAACCTTCGTTTTTGAGAGTCTGTCAAATTCAGAACCACATCAGGAGTAACACCTTTTTTACTAATATCAGTTCCTTTAGGAGTATAGTAGTGAGCAATAGTTACTGCCAAACCAGAACCATCTGATAAAGAATGCACCGACTGTACCAAAGCTTTCCCAAAAGTTTGGTCTCCCATAATTACAGCACGACCATTATCTTTGAGCGCTCCTGCCAGAATTTCACTAGCACTCGCTGAGTCACCATCTACCAAAACCACTGTTGGTTTATCAGTCAAAGCTGAACGGTTTGCCCGAAGTTCTTGTCTATCTCCATCTCGGTCAACTGTACTGACAATAGCACCTTTATCCATCCACATCCGAGCAATATCTATACTAATACGCAATAACCCTCCTGGGTTCCCCCGCAAATCTAAAACATAACCATCAGGATTTTGATTATCCAACTCTTCTATCGCCCTTTCCATCTGTTCTCCAGCATGGGCGCTAAATTCTTGTAAACGGATATATCCAATACGCTGATCTCCTTCTCGCTTGAGGTCGTAACGAACAGCTTGTAATTCAATTCTTGCCCTTGTCAAAGTCACATCAAATTCTCTGTCTCCGGGGCGAATAACTCGCAGCACTACCTTTGTACCTACATCACCACGAATCAGTTTAGCTGCTGCTGATACACTTAAACCCGAAGTAGATTTACCATCAATTTCTTTAATTTGGTCTCCTGGTAATAAACCTCCCTTCATCCGCTGGAGAATTTTCCACAACGTCTACCANCTTGAGGTCGTAACGAACAGCTTGTAATTCAATTCTTGCCCTTGTCAAAGTCACATCAAATTCTCTGTCTCCGGGGCGAATAACTCGCAGCACTACCTTTGTACCTACATCACCACGAATCAGTTTAGCTGCTGCTGATACACTTAAACCCGAAGTAGATTTACCATCAATTTCTTTAATTTGGTCTCCTGGTAATAAACCTCCCTTCATCGCTGGAGAATTTTCCACAACGTCTACCACAGCGATCGCCTTGGTAAGCTCTTCCTGCTTTAGTTGCATTCCCACTCCAGACATTTCTCCTGATGTTTGATTCGTCAGTGCTTTAAACTGTTCTGGGTCTAAGAAACGAGTATAAGGGTCATCCAGTTTGTCTAGAGCTTCGCGTAATGCTTTGTAAGCTTGTGCTTGGGAAGTATAGTTTTTTTCTAATAAACTTTTCCTAGTAGCTTGCCAATCTGTATGATTAAAACTACCATCAACATACTCGCGGTTGACAATTTGCCATGCTTCATCTAAAACTACTTTAGGACTATTTTCTAAATTTGCCTCAGCAGGCTTGCTCAAGCTAGGGGCCAATAAAGATAAAGCTGCTGTTGTGGCGATCGCTCCACTATATAAAATATTTTGAATAAAAGAAAAGTGTTTTGAAGCTGAGTTCATTTATTTTTTTTGGTAGTTGGACATTTATGGAGTTGACTTTCCCAATATTTTATGATACAAGGGTAGTTTATATTTAAGGAAGCCTAATATACTAGGATATTGGCTGAGGATATTGATAATTGTATCTATTGTATCTATAAT
>NZ_LGSU01001174.1 GCF_002260545.1 Hydrocoleum sp. CS-953
TTGCTCTACTTCCCACACCTTCCAAACCTCCAATAGCATTCCATCTTTAGATCAAGTACTCAGGGTAGCATCGCTTAACTTAGTCTTAGTTAATAATTAATTAAACTATTGCGTTACAGTTTTTAGATTTTAGATAGCTTCTCCTCCATGTTTTGTAAAATTATTTTATTCAATTGATTTAGTAGTCGAGCAAAATTAATTGTATGTTTTATGATTATTAGGTTAAGTAATTAGGCAAAAATATAGCAATCAGGATAATTCACCCTCATATAGAATCTCTTCAGAAATTCCCATAGGTTCCATTTCCAAATTTTCCTGACTACCCATTTCTCGTATCCATCTCAAAAGTGTATTTGCTAACCTTGTTGCTATAACAGTTCCTTCAAAATTAAAGTCAGGATTTTGTAAACCCTTGCCCAACATTTGTTTACCTATATCTGTAATAAAAACTAATACTGCTCTATTTTTTACCTCAATTCTAATTGCTCCAGATTTTTCTAATTCCTCATATACCCCTTGATATTTACCTATTTTTTTCCCGTATTTTTTCCGTTTAACTCTAGTAGTTAATTCACTTTTTTTTACTCCTATAGCTGTTTCTCCCTCCCCTCCTAAATCCCACAAAGTAAGCAGTAGACGAGTTTTATTTATATCCTCAACACTTTCCTCTCCAATAATTTTATTATCATGGCTTAAATTAATATTTGTTTCTGTTTCTAAACTCTGATTTTCTGTTGACATCTCCAGATTTCCTTATGTGTATGAAATCATTAATAAACACTATTGGGTAGACTCATCTTTTTGTTTATTAAACCTGCCCACGACCAGTTAAATAATTAACTAATTTAAAATGAAAATTGAACTATCAGAAAAGACTCTAATAGCTCTTAATTTCAAAATTCAGAAATGCTTGTAGAGAGACAAAGCTAAATATTCAGTATTTTCTGTGCCATCTCTATAGTTTGACGCATCTTCCGTTCACAATTAATCAATGCAGAATATTCTGCATCTGTCAAGTCTAGCTCTAACACTTTTCCTACTCCCTGACTTCCTAACAAACAGGGAACTCCTAAAAAAATATTTTCTAAACCATATTGCCCTTGAAGATAGGCACTACAAGGTAAAAGTTGATTTTGATTTTTTAAGATCGACTCTATCATTAAACTTGTGGATGCTGCTGGTGCATAGTAGGCACTACCTGTCTTCATCAACTTAACAATTTCCGCCCCACCATTACGAGTTCTTTCAATAATTCTGGCAATAGCACTATCGTCCATAATTTCTGTAATGGGTATACCATTAACAGTCGAATAGCGTGGCAAAGGAATCATTAGATTTCCATGAGTCCCCAAAACCATCCCACTAATATTAGCCACAGAAATTCCTAATTCCATCGCAATAAATGTCCGAAACCTTGCAGCATCTAACAGGCTTCCCATTCCTATAACTCGGTGTCCAGGTATTCCTATAGTCTGCCAAGCTAAATAGGTCATTAGGTCAAGGGGGTTGGTAACTACTATAAAAATGGCATTTGGAGAGTGGGCAAATGCAGCTTTTGCTACATTAACGACAATCTGGGAATTAATTTTCAGTAACTCATCTCGACTCATTCCTGGCTTCCGAGGTTGTCCTGATGTAATAACTACAATATCTGAATCTGCTGTATCTACATAATCATTTGTACCAATAATTTGGCGATCGTTTAGATACAGTGCTTTTGCTTGGATTAAATCTAGGGCTATACCTTGAGGCAAATCTGAGATAATATCTAGTAATACTACATTCGCAATATTTTTCTCTAACAGTATTTCGGCCAGGGTACTACCTACTTTTCCAGCTCCAATAATTGATACACGGCCAACATCAACAGTAGAATCACAAGTCATAAATTTCTCAGTAATACCAGTTTTATAAGTAGTCATGCAAAATTAATTACACATACTCTAAAGCGGAAAAGCATAAGTTGTAAAAATTACAGGGAATAAAAATAGCAGGAGTCTGCGGTTTTAATTTCTGATTAAAAAGAAGACCCCTGCTTTTGATATATTCTTAAAGTTTAGAGAAAATTTTACTCAAATTTTTCTAACTGGTCTAGTCGTAACCAGATATTCGGAGTAGGAACTTTGCCAAATTTGACAAAAGCATAATCTCCCCTAGTATCTACAATTTCTCCCTTACTTTCAAATATGTAAGGAGGGAACCTATTGTCACTTGCTTTAGCTTCTAAACTATTTTCTAGTTTTTCTCGCACAACACGAACTAAACTACCTTTTTTAATCTCTGCCATATATGGATTTCTATTTCTTGTCTTTTCTGTCTTAAATTCTAATAGGGAATTACATTAAGTCGATCTTTTTTTCTTTTTCCCTATCCTACTCCCCATTTTCTAATCTTCCCTACTCCCTACTCCCTATTATTTTTGACATTGAGGACAAAAATGGGTAGACCGCCCCGCTAGCTTAATTTTTTCTAAATATGTATCACAAATTCGACATGGTTGACCAGCACGATTATAAACCCAAGCTACGCCCCCATAATTACCATTAACTCCCTTAACATTGAGAAAGTTGCTGAAAGTTGTACCACCTGCATCTATAGAAGTTGCCAAAACTTTCAGAATAGCTATATGTAATTGTTCTATTTGGTTTTCAGTCAAATCTTTGCACAAAGTTGTGGGTCTAATACCACTGAGAAATAAGGCTTCATCAGCGTAGATATTGCCTAACCCAGCAATGGTTTTTTGGTCTAAAAGGGCTGTTTTAATGGGTCTGTGCCTTTTGTGTAATTGTTTACTAAGATACTCAAGAGAAAATTCTGGGGAAAATGGTTCTGGACCTAGTTGTTTCAGACCAGTGATAATGTGGGATATTTCTTTTGCTGGTGCTATTCTCCACATCTGGCCAAAGGTACGTTGATCTACAAATCTTAATTCATGGGTGGGATTTTTTTTGTCCTCTGTTGATTGATTGCTAAAAAATAATCTAACTCGTGTATGTTTGTGTAGTCTTTCTTCTGGCTTTACCCATAGGAGTTGGCCTGTCATTCGCAGATGTACTCCTAACCAACCATCCTGGTTTTGTTTGACCTGGGTAAATTCTGGGGTTTCTCGATCCCATTTGTAGACTTGAGCGAGTAAATATTTGCCTCGTCGATGCCATTGGGCGATCGCTTTTCCTTCCAACCCACCTAAAAAATCATCAACAGAAACAGGGTGAGCAACTGTGCGTTTTAGCAACACTTCCCCACCCAATATCTGTTTATTGAGAGTCAGTTGATTTAGACCTCGTTTTACTATCTCTACTTCCGGTAGTTCTGGCACAGTGCTAACTATTCCTCACAGTATTTATTATTATATAGATACTGTAGAGAATTTTTTCTAGTTAAGCATTTATCTAAGACATTGACATCTCCAGGGGTTGAAACACCCTTGATTCCGTGCGTGCTTAACCCACCGCAAATGGGACGGGGCGTTTAAAGTGCGGAAGTAAATTCCGCACGCAGCCCCTCATAAATCCACATTTGCTTCAAGCCTGTCAACAGACTTCTAAACTCCTCGGCGTAGACAAAAATCTAGCTCTGAGGTTACTTTTTTTAGTTAGCTTTCACGAGTGGTTTTACTCACGCTGGTTGGAGCAATAAATCGCTGCTTTAGCTGCCTGCTTGCTTTTCTAAGGGAATGCTACGCAAACAGCCGTCGTAGGAAATTAGTTCCCCGTCTCCTGTCCGCCGGAATTTCACCGTACTAGCGCTCTTGTCATGGCGACAAACCTTGTTCTTACTTGCTATCTCTTAGTATACCAGACTTTTACGCCGCTTTATTACCCGCACGTCGTTATTCAACCAGCCGTTAAAACAGGCTGGCTAACTTTCTCCCGACATTTTTCAGGTTTTTGCCTATTTTTGCTTGTTTAATTTAGAATTGCTAGAGTGAGCTTTTTCTATATCTTTAAATGTTCCAAGAACAGTTAGCCTAATTATTTACCTTTCGGCGCTTCTACCTCTACAACTTCACTCATGCCAAAGTTATTTGTGTTAACACCAGATGCACTACCACTGAAACCGTTGTAATTTACTTTGTCAAACCGAACAATAACTGGGTACTTAATGCCACTTTTATCAACAGAAGCAACTGTACCAATTTCCTGATACCAGTAGGATTCTTTCCGTAAAATCCGAACTTTAGAACCACGTTGAACCATGAATTTTTTTTCCTTTAAATTAAGTATGGTAAAACTGTCATCTCATCCTATCTCTTTTAAGCCTAATAATTTTTTAAGTTTTGTTGCAATTAATTTAGCCAGGATATTTGAACAAAATGGGCAGGGCGACCCCACAAATCTTGAATAACAGAAATATCAATCACTCTCAAGTTAAAAGGAATAGCAGTTGTGAGATATTTTTGGGCTAAACTACCCAATTCTGGTGCTAGTTGTGTAGCTGCCGTAGCTGCAATACCAAAACCTAAAAGTTGTTCAATTGGTTTTGGGGGTAAAAGCATATTTATACCTAGAGCAAATCCAGCAGTAAGAGTCATTGCCACTGATAAATTTGTGCCACATCTAGGATGTACTGCTAAATTCCATTCTCCAGAAGTAATTCGCTGTAGTGCTGTTTCTACTGCCTGATTTAATTGAGATGGGTCTACTGCACCGTAAAGATAAAATCCTTGTGGTGTGGACATCCCTCCAATTGATTCATTAGAAGTTGTTGCAGTTCCTGAGTTGGCTAATTCACTCAATACCCAAACTGTAGCGTGTTCTAGAGCATGAACTTGTCTAATTGTCAATATCTCTTTTAAACCAGGAAAAAAATCTAGTTGCTTGAGAAAATCGCTATCTTGTGTAGGATAGGGGGAAAAGTTAAAGGGAAACTGATCATTTACAGATGAAGTAGAGGTATTTGTTGTCATAGTATTTTTTCTTCTTGAAAATTGCCTATTTCTATAACATTCCTATTGTAGTTGCGGAAAAAATATTCTGACAAAAGGGAATAGGTAGGGTTTGCTGAAAAAGTCTTTTTAAGGAGTAGGGGAGTGGGTAGGGAAGTTGTATGCAACGTCCGTACAGAGTAGTTAGGAGAAACGAGGAATTATAGAGGAGATAGTCGGATATATTTTTCCCTTGATTTTTCTGTTATATATTCTGCCTTTTGTGCTAACTTTTTGAGAGTTTTCAACTGAAAACCTGGCACTTTTTTTAAACCTAAGAAGGCACTTACCTTTACCTGTCAGTGCTTTTAGATTTAATCAGCAAGGTCTAGGTAAGAGGGAATGGGGAACAGAAGTAAAAGTTAGAGAATTTTTATCTATCTTTTGGTAAGCATTCAGCCGTCAGCCGTCAGCTATCAGCTATGGCTTTTCATTTTACATAAAAGCTTTATTTAAACCCCAGCCCTTAAGACCAGAGTTCTATTGAGCCAGAATTAATCTTAACTACACTCGTCCTAGTCTTATTGCTGATGGCTGACAGCTAATAGTTGAATACTTACATCTTTTGGATTTTTTACCAGTGATTTAAGATTGCTATAGATTTAATATTCCTTGAAAATTTTAGATAAATTCTTATTTATTTAATTAACTATTTTATCTGAAAAAAATTTCTATTTATATCATAAAATTATCTTGGCTATTTTACTCAAATAAAAGCTTAATTACTACCTCTAAATTATGAATATCATAGACATTTATCCAAATTTGTGAAGTATAGCAATGTGCGCTGGCACGCTTTACAAATTGCAGGAGATGTCCAAGCAGCTCAAAGCTTTATATTATCGGCAATTTATTCTCACTATTGCTTGTTTTATGTTCCCTGTTCCCGGAGCGCAGCGCTATACAATTATGGTTCACTGAATAAGTCTAACAACATTACCGAAACATAAAGGTATAAAGCCTCTCCATTCATGGATAAAAAAGAAAAAAAATTACTTCCCTTTTAGCAAATACTCTTATTAAAAAGAATAGACAATTATTAATTGTTGAATACTCAAAAGTTTATAGCTTTTTTTTCTTAAACAAAGTCTGAAAATTATCACCTTTGCCTGTCTCAAAAACCCTGAACTTTTAACATAACTAACCTCAAAAATATCAGAAAATTTTTTTCTCACTCCTGTGTACTCCCCATTCCTTCTAACTCGATCCTCCTACCCATATCCGCAATACTTATTCAGTAGACCAAAATTATTTTTTTCCCTATTATTTGTTGGTAATTAAGTTATTTCCTCAACAGTTAATCCCATAACAACCAACAGGAAATAGGAAATAAGAAATAGGAAGAAAAAAGATAAATGTATCTCACAAAGAGTGAGAAACGGTATATTATGTTTGTTCTTGTCTTTGACCATTGCGAAATACTCCAGGAAATCGCTTTCCTTCAGAATCTATAATAATCCCTACACCATGAGGTACTCCACCCCTGAGTTCTCCTTCATAACGAATTCCATTAGGATATGTACAACTTCCTTTCCCATCTAGCGCGGCGTTAAAAAAATCTCCTTGACACCGTATTCCATTAGCACGGATAAACACCCCTGGTCCAAAAGGATTTCCAGCAAAGAATTCTCCCTCATAGCGATCGCCATTAGCGTAAATAAATTGACCTCGACCCGTGGGCTGACTACTAATCACACTACTAGAGAGATTTTCTACTAGGTTAAAATCTCCAACAAAGCGATCGCCATTGTCAAAAATAATTGTCCCAGACCTAATTTGTCCATTTTGGAATACTCCTGTCACCCTAGCGTCATTGGAGAATATAAAAGTACCTTGTCCATTCGGAAGACCATTACGAAACTGTCCTTCGTAGCGATCGCGATTAGCATAGACATATACACCACTTCCTTGTGGCCTTCCATTAACAAAATCCCCAGCATAATTATCTCCATTGGGGTAATTACACTTCACTCTACCTGTAGGAGGGTTGCCTTGACAAAAAGGTGCTTCTGTTTGTTCTTGTGCCATTAATGGCTGAGGATGCCACATTATAATTATGTATCCTAGACAAGAACCTGTTAATATTGCTTTCCTTAGTTGTTTTATTAATAGCAGCATGGTTATTTCAGTTATCAGTTATCAGTTATCAGTACCTCTAATAATAGGGAGGCTTGAAATCTGAAATTTCCTTTTTCGTCTCCTTGAAAAGGGAGGCCATTGACCTGATCTATTTGGTCTGTATCAAACTTGCTTATATATGTAGAGTTTTATTATTCCAATTTTATTATAATCCTCTCCTATAAATCTTTAGGAGTTTGTGGGCATTTAATAACAAATGCCTAAACTTGCTGAAAAGCATTTATTTTTTATTATTCTTCAGTAGTTATCGGTTTACTTCCAACCTCTTTAGGAATTTCCACACCACTTTGCTCAAATACAACAACTGGTTCAGCCCCCTTCTTCAAGTCAACTCGCTTTACCAATACCTGACCATTTGCCAGCCTTTGCCCGATCTTCACATATCTACTGGTAGGTTCGGTAGGAACTTTAACAATAATCTGCTTTTGGCTCCCCACTTGTACAACCCCACTAACTTCTATACCATCAGCAATAGTAGTATCTGGTGGTGGTGGAGG
>NZ_LGSU01001175.1 GCF_002260545.1 Hydrocoleum sp. CS-953
ATTCATGCGTTATTTGATCAATACACAGCCTTAAATAACCGATATACAATAAAAATGGCATATCAGTAATATTACTGTTGAGACTAAAAATCCTGACAGCACTATCCAGAAAGGTATCTGAGTTAGTTAATTACAAAAGTGAGGTCAAAATAAGTCTCCAAAATAAAAAATATTAATAAAGTATTGTGGAATTCACTGACATGAAAAATCATTTGATAAAAATAGCCTCTGTTGCTGTTGGTACTATTCTTACTTACAGCACGATAAATCTAAATTCTGCACGGGCAATCAATAATTTATCAGAATTTTTTTTAACAGCTCAAACAACTAAAATTCCTATCAAAATAGAGCCTAATTATGTAATTGATGATGTTATCCAAGGAAATTCAAAAGTTACTAATGAAGCAATAGTAGTTACACAAACTCTAAATAAACTTCCAGAAAAAAGTAATTTGGAATACAAGTTTCTTCATGCCAATCGTCAAACAAAATTTGTGAAGGCTAAGGTAGGAAATTGGCAATATAATCTTGAGAAAAAAAGTTCTCAACTACCAATAGATCCAGGCATAGTATTAGGAGTAGGCTTAATTAGTCTAGGTCGTTTATGTAGTAAAAAAAGACCCTGATAATTTCTCAGAGCCAAATATATTCAGTCATTTCCCAAGTTGTTTAGTATTTAGATTTGACTTAGTTGAAATTACTGTCAATCTAGATTATTTTCTCACTCTTGTGTCTTAGTCTCTGTAGAATTTGCCTCCGGAGATACCTGTGCTTCAGAATCAGAATTAGCAGATGCTTCCCGATTTATTTGATCCTTAAATCCAGCAGGAGCTAGCTCTATTGCTTGATTAAAAAGTTCTTGAGAAGCTTCAGTATTACCTTGCTCTTTTAACATAATTGCCTTAGCCAAAATCGGCCGAAAATCCTCGGTATTACCCTTAATAGCTTCATCATAAACAGCGATCGCCTCATCGTAGCGTTTTTGCTCCGCATAAACCTGCCCCAAAATCAACTGCACTGAGACCACATCAATACTGCCAGCTTGGACTTGATTAGCAACAGGAGCAGCTTTGAGTGTATCTTGCAACAAACCAATAGCTGCTTCAGGGCGCTCTTGTTGCAACAACAAATTAACCAAACCTTGCAAAGCCTTTAGATCGCCTGGTTTGTTTGTCAGAAGGGAACGATAAATCTGAGCAGCACCTTCGCGATCGCCTGTATATGCTTTAGCTTGAGCCAGTAAAACATTATAATCTGTACTACTAGGATTTAGTTCAGACAGTTTTTCCAGTGGGGGTATAACCTCCTCAATACTACCCTTGCCTGATTGAATTAACTCTAACTTTACTTGCAAAAGTCCTTGGAGTGCAGTTAAATTATCTGGCTCCCTTTGTAAAACTAACTCATAACCCCGTGCCTGTGCCAGTAAATCTGCTTCTTGATCTGCTATAGATGTCTGATTTGGTGATGGAGTTGGTTGATTATTTTGTTGATTGGCCTCTAATAACCCTCCTAACAATGGAGAGAGAGAAAATCCCAAGAAAGCAATTATTACCAGTACCACCACCGCCATCAAAAAACCACGATTTTTATCTACCATTGAATTAAATTCTCCCAACCTTAACAATAGCTTTCAGCCTCACTTAACCATTACTATAGTCAGAGTTCTTAAGCATTTCAACTTCAATACTTTTGAACTACTCGACGATGACCCAATTAGGTAAAACTTGGGTTTCCATCTTGACCGGGAATAGCATCTCACAAAACCGAAGTTTTACCAGATGGCTTATGGTTTTTTCAGTTAAAGTTTTCAGGAACAATAGTTTTTTTTTACCTACATCTTTATCCAGAAAAATTACCTAAACTTTACGGATCGAGCAACAATTGAATTGGATTAATTACAATAGCAAGGTTAATCATCCTACCTAATACTAAATTTTTTTAGCTAGGCTGAAATAAAAGTGAATCAGACTTGCCCACTGAAAGCCATAGTTTTTAGTTTTCAGTCCCACCTGAGCGATAGTCGCCAGAAACCTTAAGTCTAAATAATCTTGTTACAGTGTCTTAGTCTTAGCCTAAGTTAAAAAGCGGTCAGCGGTCAGCGGTCAGCGGTCAGCAGTAAACGTTTAGAAGGGGATTTAAACCCCTCGGCCCACCTTCCGGTTTATAGAAACCGGGGATTTAAACCCAGTAGGGGCGAATGGCCATTCGCCCCTACAAGCTAAAAGCTGTTTCGCTGCGCGACATGAAAAACGTAGTTCCTCCGCAGGAGGCTAGCTGTTTGCGCAGCATTCCGTCAGGAAATGCTAAAAGCTAATAGCTAGTTAATTAGTCCAATGCTCATAAAATCTTGATTGGTATTAGCAGCTCAGGCCAAAATAACTGTGTTATTGTGAAATATCTGGGCATCTATAAGCATAAGTCAGAAGTATGGGCGAATGGCCATTCACCCATACATTCGCAGCACGGACTAAATTTCAGAGGCGTGAGAATGTCTTAACCGCCCTGGCGACTGCAATAACATTAACCGTTTCTTAATCTAAGATTAGAATTTCTATATAGATTATTACTTGTATTTTCCTATATTCCCATAAGGGATGTATCTCCCCTCATAGGAGTTTTTATGAATTCTTCTGTTAACCACTCCCACAAGACAAATAAATCTACAAAATCTCACGAGGCCCCTCCTAGTGAGCAAGCTATTAATAAATCAGATATTAAGCAAAGTCTTTCCAGAACAACTAATGGCCTAAGTTCTGAGAGGACTGTGAAATCAATAAATGAATCTTCCGGCACAGATATGGCCAAAGAACACCATCAAGGGACTAATACTACTAATACTTTAACTGTGACAGATACTAAACCATTGAATTCTGCCAAATCTAACCACCAAGAGCAAACTGAAACTGATACTCCGACTCAGAATATTACAACTGTGCGACAACATCCAATTGCTCCCCCTAGCGAACCAAAACAGTACCGAGCTATAGGTTTAGTTCGGGGTTGTTATCAACCTTCTACGGAGCAATTTACACGGGGTAACTTACGAACACCAGATGGTTCGGAAATAGATGCTGTATTGTTGGGTCGGGTAATGAGTCTATTAAAAAATCATTTAGACCTAGAATCAGAACATCTCTGGGTAGTTTATCCTCGTACCAGACAAGAAAATAATGACCTACATATTCAAATTATGGGGGTATGGGAACCAGAAACCCTAAGAACAAAAGCAAAATCCTCTACTGAATTAATAAATGAAGAACAGCAGCAAATTTCTTCTGCTGAAGATGATAAAGGTCAAGAAAAAGTAAAAGAAACAGAGGATATAGATAACTCTGAAAAAGTTGATTTTCTTCCTACTCCTGAAATTAAAATAGATAGTTTAGATGCCTTAAATGATGGTTATTTTTCTGTTCGAGGAGAAGTAATTTATCAATCTCAAGACGAAGAATATGTAATAGTTAAGGTGCAACAATCAGCCCGCAAAGGTGAAGAAGAAACGAGGTTTTTTAAGCTGAAACTAAAAGGGAATTTAGGCGATCGCCCATTGAATCGTTTCTGGGATTTACATATTCAGCGCCAGAATACATCTCTTGTTATTCAATATGGTAATGATATTGGTAGTCTATTAATAAATAATCGTAGTAAGTTTCCATCAAAAGGCAAGAGAACATTTAATAAAAATAATAATAATAATAGAAGAAGTAGTTATCCTCGAACACCTCGTCCCAAAAGTGATAATTATCCAACAAATTCAACTCCTATTCGTAAAGAAGCTCTTCCTAAACCAACTAAAAGAAAGAAAAATCCAGATGAGTAAGGGAATTAATTTTTTAGTAAAGTAAGGAAGAAGGAAGAAGGAAGAAGGAAGAAGGAAGAAGGAAGAAGGAAGAAAACTTTAGTTAGGGCTTGCTGATTAAATATCAAACCATTGAGATATAAAGGTTTTAGCCTTTTCATATCTTGAAAAAGTACAAGGTTTTCGTTCTCTAGAGATGCCAAAAGTTAGGATCTTGGGTTGACTCATGGCTGAAAAATCAACGGATAAATCTTCTTCCTACCTCCTCTAAATTCCCCAATTACTCATGACTTCCCCTCCTGGGAGGGGCTGGGGTGGGTTGACTCCTACCCTGACCCATAAGACTTTTTCAGCAAACCCTAATTATCGGGTGTATTGAAATATAAACACCGGAGAATTTTTAGCCTCTTAAAAAGTGGCAGCTTTTCGGTGGAAAGATCTCCAAAAAGCTAGTATTTTGGGATGATTATGGCAGAAAAATTGAGGGATAATTCTGCCAACTACCTCCTCTATAATTCCCATTTCTCCTGACTCCTGACTCCTGACTTCTTAACGTTCTAGAAATGGTAAAAAAGTTCTATCCATAGGAAGTTGAGCAACTGATTCAGTTAGAGTAAATTCTCCAGCTTCAATCCACTCTTTTAACTCTAAGGCAATTTGATGAGATAGGAAAATACTCGCTAGGGGGGCACTTCTAACAACTTTGCCCTCTATTTTTATCCGACCAGATTTGAGTTGAGCATAGCTCACTAGACCAAAAGTTGGACGCACCCGCCGAGGAATGGAAAAATCTACAACTGGCGCAACAATATCTTGGTCTTGAATGGCACAGTTAGCTACTACTTTTTCATTCAAGACAGGTAGAGGAATACCCACACCTAACATAATTGATGGACCATAATTTTTGAAATAACAACCACGCACCCATTCAGATTGCATTTGTTTGGCATCTCCAATTAAGGCTAAAGTCGCAGCAGGTCCAATAGGAGTACGATTAGAAAGACGTTTTTGTAGGGGAAAGTGCTGAGTACCTTCCCAGGTAATGTATCCAATACCACCACCCAAAAATATCCGGGTACCAATACCAATTACTTCTAAGTCTGGGTCATTGAAGAGTGGGGAAATAGCACCAGGATTAGAATAAACCGCATTACCTAAATTTGGCAGGAGAGGGCCAAGATAAGTAAACAGGGGGCGATCGCCACCATTAACACCAACGATAAAATTTTGATATGAATTTCGTGGGTTAAATAAATAAAACTGGTTAATTGTCTCACGGGTAATGGTCGTTTCAAAAGTAGCCCGTGGATAACAATCTGTGACTTGACCAATTGCTCTGAGGTGGACAGGTTTACCTGCAATTAGGTCTTCGATTATATGGCCTCCACCTCTTTCTTTAGATTCTTCAGCATCTTCAGCTATTTGAGTTGCCCCAAGATACAAATCCACAGCCCCAAAGCCTGAGTAAGCTGGGACACCATCTAGCCAACAGGAGCGAATTTTGATGGGGGGGTCAGTATGTCCCAAGTTAATGATAGCTCCGGAGGACTCCATTGGCTCAAAGGTGCCAGTTGTAATGACATCAACTTCTTTTGCTACCTGGGTAATACTTGTTTCAGTAATTCTGGCTTTGAGTTCTGTTATTGTACAGACAACGGCTTTTTTGTTGGAAATTTTGTGGTTAATTTCAGCAATTGTTCTCATTTATTGAGGGATTAGGAAATAGGGAATAGGGAAGTAGGATAGGGAACAAGAAAAAAACATTTACTAACTCACTTGTACCACATTAATCTTGAATTTGTCGTATGATATTTCCCGATCAACTCGACTTCTTGAGGTTGAAATTGGACTGAATAAACAAGAGCGATCAGTCCGACCTAAACAATCAGATTTGATCAAGAATTATTGAGAGTTTCTGCAATTTTTGCTTGGGGTTATGTTATTTTCCATACAACAGCTTTTGTGTTGGATATTTTGTCATTAATTGCAGCAATTTTTATCATCTATTAAGGGAGTAGGATAGGAAATTTGACGTATTCTATTTCATAATAAACCCGACTTATTGAGATTAAAACTACACGGAATAAATAACACCCTTCGGTGCAGTCTAAACTATCATATTTAATCAACAATTATTCAGAGTATTATTGCAAATAAATGGTATTTTCTGAGGGACTAAGACTAATTTAAAATCTGTCTTAGTCAAGTCATAAATCAGAAGTAATAATGATTTGGCTTTTCAGGAGATACAAAACAAATAAGTGGTTTAAATCCACAGCAGTTTAATCCAAAATTTTCAGAGGTTTGTTTAGATGATTTAGAGGTTTCTTCTGAATTACAGACTTCAGATGTAAGAGAATCTTCACCGAGGTTTTCTACTAATTTTTCCATTTCTGAATCAATTTTTTCTTCTACAATTTTAGTGGTTTAAATCCACAGCAGTTTAATCCAAAATTTTCAGAGGTTTGTTTAGATGATTTAGAGGTTTATTCTGAATGCCAGACCTCAGATGTAAGAGAATCTTCACCGAGGTTTTCTACTAATTTTTCCATTTCTGAATCAATTTTTTCTTCTACAATTTTAGTGGTTTAAATCCACGGCAGCTTCATCCAAAATTTTAAGACGTTTGTTCAGATGATTTAGAGGTTTATTCTGAATGCCCGACTTCAGATGTAGGAGAATCTTCACCGATGTTTTCTACTAATTTGTCGATTTCTGAATCAATTTTTTTCTCTACAACTTTAGCGGTTTTAGACAGAGCATCAATATTATCTCTTTGAGGAGGAAAATTTTCAACTTGCCAGTTATCAAGAATATCTTTAATTAATAACTCCTTGATCCAAACTTGACAAATAATTGTTAAAGGTAAAGCTAGTAAAAGTCCGGAAAATCCAAAAAAGCTAGCAAAAAATACTTGACCAATTAATGTAATAGCAGGTAACAAAGAAACTTTTCTGGCAATTAAGTAAGGATTTAAAATATTACTTTCAATTTGTTGAATGAGAATATAAATAAGTACAACTAAAGCAGATTTTAAAGGTGAGTATAAAAGAGCGATCGCCAATGGCGGAATCACACTTATAGTCGGTCCAATATGTGGCATTAAAGTTAGTAATCCTGCCAAAACAGCTTGAGCTGAAGCCAGGGGAATTTTTAAGATAGATAAGCCGATAAAACTGAGTAAAGCAATTACACTCATATTAAATAAAGAACCAATTACCCATCCTCCCAAAGCTATTTCACAACTATCTAAAATTAAGTTAACTCTTTGCCGATAAAAAGAAGGAAATAACTTGATAAACCCTTGACGATAAGAGACTGGATCTGCCAACATCATTATGCTTAAAACGAGAGTTAGTAGTAAGCTCAGAAATATTCCGAAAGTATTACCAACAAATGCTCCGGCATTATTAATTAATTGATTAAATATTGGTTGTAGTTGAGGAATAACTTCATTAATATCAATATTTGGTAATTGTTCTCTGAGTCGATTGGGTAATTGATCTTTAAGTATATTCAGCCAATCATTTAATTTATCAATTCCGAGAGGAACAATAGTTATTAATTGTTGAAATTGCTCTGCTAAAGGCGGAACAATTACCCAAAAAAAGGTGACAATTAGTAGAATAAATAAACTGACCGAGATTAATACAGCGAGCGATCGCTTAATTCGGAAACGTTGTAGCCATCTGGATAGTTTATTAAGAGTAGTAGCAATTACCACTGCAGTAAATACTAACAATAGTAATTGACGAATTTGCCACAATATGTATATAGAAGCGAGGATGGTAAAT
>NZ_LGSU01001176.1 GCF_002260545.1 Hydrocoleum sp. CS-953
GAGAGGTAATTATCAATTATCCATTATCAATTATCAATTACTGACTGCTTTTTCTCTATAAGTTTGGGATTTTTTACTAATTATTGAGGATTGTTTATAGTTAGTTTTCAGCTATCGTATTCTTGTCAGATTTTATTTAACAATAGAGCTGTATTGGTATAGTATAAATCTAAGTAAATTTTGAACTAGAAACTATGTATAACAAAATTTATCCTGAAGAATTTTATGATAATTATGCTGTCAAATATGATGATGTTGCCAAGAAAAAGTCTAATGCAAATCTGCATAATGAGGTATCTAAAATATTCCACCAACACAATAATAATCATAATCAAGGTAGTATTTTAGATATTGGTTGTGGAACTGGACTTCTCAGGGAATTATTACAGGGAGATTTTGAGTATACAGGTATTGATATTTCAGCTAATATGCTGGAATATGCAGCTAAAAGAGATTATCAAACTATCAATAAACGAATAGAAACGGCTTTGGCTGAAATTGATTCCCATTCCTAGGATTTTGTTTTTTGTTTAAGTTCATTACCGAAAAATTAAGGTATAAAGCCTCTCCTTTCAGGGAGAAAAAAAGAAAAAATTTTCCTTTTAACCAATCCTCTTCTTTTCAAGAAGAGGTAATTATTAATTATTAATTGTTAATTATTAATTATTGAAATTTTGTCGAAGATGCTGGAACAGCGATCGAGCATATTTATCGAATTGCTCGTCAAGCTATTTTAATAACCATTGATGAAATGACAGAGGAATATATTAAGAAGTTTATTGCTCCGGTTTATAACCATTCAAAAATGGTAATTAAAAATGCTATCGAAGATTATTTTATTATAGGCTGGATTTCTTCAAGTCAAGGTATTTCTATCAGAACTCGGATGATTTATATTGAGCAAAAAAATTAAGGTAATGATTTAATAAGATTTAACATTTAATGTTGCCTATCAATCATATTATACAGGATGGTAAATATAAGTCAATTTTGAACTATAAATTATGGTAAAGAAAATTTCTGCTGAAGAATTTTATGATGATTTGGCTGCCAACTATGATGATGTCTTAAAAGACCCCAAGTGTAATGTACAGCATCTCAATGAGGCAGCTAAAATATTTCATCAATATAATTATCATCAAGGTAGTATTTTAGATATTGGTTGTGGTACAGGTTTTCTGAGTGAATTATTACAGGGAAACTTTGAATATACAGGAATTGATATTTCTAGTAAAATCCTAGATTATGCAGCTAAAAGAGGATACAAAACCATCCATAAATCAATTGAAATAGCTTTGCCTGAAATTGAAGACAATTCCTACGATTTTATTTTTTCTTTGGCTTAATTGTTATGTGTTGAAGATATTCAAACAGCAATTGAGCATATTTATCGAATAGCTCGTCAAGCTATTATAATTAGTCTTGATGAGACAACAGAGGAATTTATTAAAAATTTTGCTCTGCCAGTTTATGACCATTCAAAAATTACAATTACAAATGCCATTGAAGACTATTTTATATTAGGTTGGACTTCTCCAAGTACAGGTGTTCCTATCAGAACTCGTATGATTTATATTCAAAAAAAAAGTTAAAATGATAGTTTAATAATATTTAACATTTAGGTATTAGCTATCCATCGTATTATACGGGATGGTAAATTTAAGTAAATTTTGAACTCTAAACTATGGTAAATAAAATTTCTGCTACATAATTTTATGATGATTTAGCTGCCAAGTATGATGATTGGCTCACTAATTCTAAGTATAACGTACAACATATAAATGAGGCAGTTAAAATATTCCAACGATACAATTACAATCAAGGGAGTGTTTTAGATATTGGTTGTGGAACTAGACTACTAACTGAATTATTACAAGGATATTTTGAATATACAGGCATTGATATTTCAGTGAAAATGCTAGATTATGCAGCTCAAAGAGGTTATCAAACTATCAATAAGTCATTTGAAACAGCTTTACCTGAAATTGACGAAAATTCCTACGATTTTGTTTTTTGTATCAGTGCATTAGTGCTAATTGAAGATGCTAAAACGACGATAAATCAGATGACTAGAATTGCTCGTCGAGCTATTTTAATTAGTCTTGATGAAACGACAGAGGAATTTATTAAAAATTTTGCTGTACCAGCTTACAACCATTCAAAAATTATAATTAAAAATGCTACTGAAGATTATTTTATAGCAGGTTGGGTTTCTAAAACTACAGGAATTCCTATCCGAACTCGCATGATTTTTATTGAGCAAAAAAACTAAAGTTAGCGATAAATAAGTAGTGATGATTTCTAGTTTACCTCATGAGAATAAGAAAGGTATACTAAGCAATATCACTACTTCTAAAAAAATTGTCTTTTCTTAAAAAACAAAAGGTAATATTGAAGTGGGGGCGGGTATCATTTCAGCACCTCGTAAGTCTAATAGTTGCACAAGAATTAAATAGGCGATCGCCAAACCTATAGAAATTACCCCAGTAATAATAGCCACAATTTTTCCACGATCCATAATTTTTTACTCCTCAAGTTATATCGTAATTAAAAAAATTAGCTTTTTGTAGGTTGGGTTGTTCCCGTTAGGGTTGCGCAGCATGGAACGTTTGCGCAGCATTTCCAACGGAAAAACCCAACAAAACCCTTTTGTCTGTTGGGTTAAGCGGTAGCGCAACCCAACCTACTGGACCGACACAACTAATGGGTGTGCACCTACGCGGGTTTATGTAAATCTTAGAGTAAGCATTAAAATTCTAGCTAAAACCCGGGCCTACTATTGCACTATTTAAGGTGTGTCAGTCTACTACAATATTATAATTTTACCAATCAATACTTTTGAGTTTTGACTTTTGAATTTTGACTTTCTTTACCCAGAACGTCTACGCAAAACCTCCACCAAAGTCAAAAAATCTTCTGGCAAAGGAGCGATCGCTTCGACTAACTCCCCAGAAACAGGATGTTCTAACTCTAGCCGCCAAGCATGAAGAGCTTGACCATTTAAGTTTACCCCCACCGAACGACCTTTGCCATAAATAGTATCTCCCACAATAGGATACCCTATTTTAGCACTGTGAACCCGAATTTGATGAGTCCGCCCAGTCTCCAACCGAAACAACATCATGGAAAAATTTCCCAAACGTTCCTTAACTTCCCAATGAGTAACAGCAACTTTTCCTCCTCTCTCCACTGGTGTTACTGCCATTTTTTTGCGGTCTATGCGATGACGACCAATAGGTAAATCTATTGTACCACTATCGGTTTGCGGACTACCATAAACCACACCTAAATATTCCCGCCTCGCCGTTTTTGCCTGTAACTGTGCTTGCAAATGTTGATAAGCTTGGTCTGTTTTCGCCACCATTATCGCGCCAGTAGTATCCTTATCCAACCGATGCACAATACCCGGACGTTGTACTCCACCAATACCTGCTAAAGAGTCACAATGAGCTAAAAGTGCATTAACTAAAGTACCCTCAGGATGTCCGGGAGCTGGATGTACGACCAAACCTGCTGGTTTGTTGATAATTAATAAAGCATCATCTTCATAGAGAATATCTAAAGGAATATCATTAGCTTCTATTTCTAAAGGTGTTGGTGGTGGAATAGTTAAAATAATCTTATCACCTTGTTGTACTGTTGCTTTTTTAGAAGTACAGAGTTGGTCGTTTACTTTCACATTACCTTGGGAAATTAACTTTTGGATATGCGATCGCGATAAATCTAGCATTTGTTGAGACAGCCAAATATCTAAACGTTTAGTTATTTCATCCCCACTATTCACCTCTAAAATAATTGAACCTTCATCAGTCATAATTTATAAAAATTGTTTGTGAAATTACCACTCTATCTAATCTACGCTCTAGTATAAGATATAGCAGTCGAAGCAAAGGGCGCGGACATTTATAAATGCTCAAACGAGCGTCAGGAATTACTTCTGACTTCTGTACGAGGGAATGGCCATTCGCCCCTACGACTTCTGACTTGCGTGTAGCGCTATAACTAGACCTCTTGCAAAAGTGAAAATTAAGTAAACAGGACTTACAAAAAATATCGAATTATACATAATCTGTAGGGGGGATTGGCCAATCCCCCCTACTAGATATAGCGGTTATGGCTAAGTCCTGGTAAATTACTGTACAGAAATAATCAGTTTTTCTGACTTTTGACTTTTGAATTAATTCTGCAAGAAGTCTACTGAATATCAAATAGATTAACTAAGAAACTCTGAATTTAGAGAATGAAACATACTCTTTCTGTTTTAGTTGAAGACGAAGCGGGAGTTTTGACCCGCATTGCTGGTTTATTTGCCCGTCGTGGTTTTAATATTGAAAGTCTGGCAGTTGGCCCAGCAGAACAAACTGGTGTTTCTCGAATTACAATGGTAGTACCTGGGGACGATCAGATTATTGAACAGTTGACCAAACAACTATATAAATTGGTTAATGTTTTGAAAGTACAGGATATTACAGCTACTCCCTGTGTAGAACGAGAATTAATGTTACTCAAAATTAATGCTACTACAGCTATGCGTTCAGAAGTGATCGAAATAGCAAATATTTTTCGGGCACGAGTAGTAGATGTAGGTGACGACTCACTAACTATTGAAGTAGTAGGAGACCCAGGAAAAATGGTAGCTATTGTCCAAATGCTTTCTAAATACGGTATCCGTGAAATTGCTAGAACAGGAAAAATAGCTTTAACTCGTGAGTCTGGTGTTAATACTGAGTTCTTGAAACTTACAGCTTTGGAAGCCAAGATATAAGTATTTTTTGGGATATTAAATTAGGAGGGGGTCATTATGTAGGATGGGAAATTGTAATTTGAGCTTTTATCTCAGTTAAAAGGTTACTATTTCACTCTCTCAAAACCTAACTATCCTTAAATTTTTACTTATTTAATTTTAATCCTCAGCTAAGTTATTCTCAATTAAATATATGATTTAGGCAATTACTCCTTTGTTTAGCGCTAGTTAATTAGGAGTAATTGCTTTTTTTTATATTCACTAAGTTATAGTGGAAGGCTTGTAGTTGGTCTTTAGCCCTGGCAATAATATTAGGGCTAAAGCCCAACTACAAACAAAAACTGCTATAAGACAAATTATTTCCGTTAGGCAATGCCACTTTAAAATCAATTAAAAATACTATTTTTATCCTCAAAAAAATTAAGAATTAGTGTTTTCACTTAATACAAAAAGCCTAACTTTTTTAGATTAAAAAATACTTCCGGAACTCTACAAAGTACCCAGTAAAAGTTGGTAGAAAATTAAAGAAAGATTTGTCCTAAAACAACAAATCAAGTAGTCAATAAATTGACACTTAATTCAGAATTTTGACTACATAAATCAAAGGAAATCTTGAATAGGTTTTGAGTAATTCAGACCTAATTTTAATAGGAAAATAATTCCTGCTTTGTCAATTACTGTCGTTTATATTTACACACAAAAACTATGACACAACCCACCGCACAAGACCAATACATGCTCGAATTAGTAAACAGAGGTCGAGCAAATCCTCAAGAAGAAGCCGTGCGTTATCTAAATGGAGATATAAATCAAGGACTTTCTGCAGGTACAATCTCCACTGATGCCAAACAACCTCTAGCATTTAATCTCAACCTCAATACTGCTGCTGAAGACCACGGTCAATATCTACTAGATAACAACCTATTTACCCACACTGGAGAAGGTGGTACAAATTCCAGGCAACGTATGCAAGCTGCGGGGTACACATTCACAAATCCCTCTGGTAATGGGGAAAATCTTGCTTGGAATGGAAGCACAGGCTTTATTGACTTTACCAACGCCGTCGGAAAAAATCACGATGGCCTAGTCAACAGTACAGGTCATCGTAAAAATCTCATGAATGATGAATATGACGAAATTGGAATTTCTTCACTACAAGGTCCGTTTACCAGGAATGGTACAACTTTCAACGCAGTGATGAGTACCCAGAATTTTGCCTATTCTGGGGCAATTGGCCCATTTATTACAGGTGTTGCCTATACTGATGATGAAGTCTCTGATGACTTCTATACAGTCGGTGAAGGAATAGGCGAAATAACAGTTACAGCAGTTGATACTACTGATAGTAATAATACTTTCACCACAACTACTTGGGATGCAGGTGGTTATAGTTTAGATGTAGCTGCAAATACCACTTACGATGTCACCTTCTCTGGCGATCTCGACGACGATGGTCAGGCAGATGATAGAGCAACTTATCGAGTTACAGTTGGTTCCGAAAACGTCAAACAAGATGTAGTCAGTGACAGCTTGCCTGTTCCCACTGGTAGTGACGATAACCTCCATGTAAATGGTACTACTTCACTAGTTAAAGGTTTCCCAGGCAATGACACTCTAACTGGAATCAGCGGTGATGACAGTATTCATGGTGGAGTAGGTAACGATGTTCTAAATGGTGAACTTGGGAACGATTATCTGATTGGATCGAAAGGTGACGATATACTTAACGGTGATGGAGGCAATGACCTTCTCAATGGTGGTACTGGTAACGATATTATTAACGGTGGTACTGGTAACGATACTATTAAGGGTTATACTGATAATGATATACTTAACGGTGATGGAGGCAATGACCTTCTCAATGGTGGTCCTGGTAACGATATTATTAACGGTGGTACTGGTAACGATATTATTAAGGGTAATATTGGTAATGATACCCTAACAGGAGTCGATCCAACTGCTGTCCAACCTGGTAATAATGAGATAGATACTTTGCGTGGCGATGCCGGTGCTGATTTATTTATCTTAGGTGATGGTCAGGTTTACTATGATGATAATGGTACAGCAGATTACGCTCTTATCGGTACTTTTAATAGTTCAGAAGGGGATCGAATTCAACTGTATGGTAATGATAATGATTATGTTCTCCAGGAAAATGTTTCTGGGTTACCTGTAGGAACAGCTATTTATACCAACGGTGGTAGTGAACTAATTGCTGTTGTTGATGGAGTTACAGGCATGAGTTTGAGTAACACAAGTCAGTTCTCTTTTGATATTTAGTTTCTCTTCTCCGTAAGAGCAATTGAAAATTTTTGCGGTATATATTTACAGCGCTTTTCATTTCAGTAGACCACAGTAGGGGCGTTTGCGGAGCATGACCTTAGGAAATGGCCATTTAGCTAACGCACAACTTTCCTATCGGAATGCTACGCAAACGTTAACGCTGCGCGACATTAAACGCCCCTACAGAGTTTTGGTGATGACGATGTGGTTTATCCATCTGAAAAGCGGTGTAAGAATTAAATATCAGGACTTACGCAACTGCAACGTATTTTCGTCATTGCGACCGAAGGGTTTGCGGAGCAGTCCGGAACGGATAGCAATCTCACACCCCTGTTTTTCGTACCTCATGCGTAAGTCCTAAAATATATACCACTTCTAGTAATTTTTTTCATAGTTCACAACATTTTTTTGATATTTGGACTTATATTATTTCCATTTGAATCCTGATAATTAGAGCTATCTCTCGCCATCTCCCCACACTATGATAATTACACCAATGGTACTGGATTTGATATTATGGGCTAGAGCAATACTACAAGCTTTAATTATAACTATTCAATCAGACATGATATAAC
>NZ_LGSU01001177.1 GCF_002260545.1 Hydrocoleum sp. CS-953
TTGGGCTATATTTGGGCTTAAGATGAGAAGTGTAAACTTCGCCCAAAGTCTTATATAATCTCGCTTTTTGCAATTAAAAATTTACTTGATAAATCAGCTGTAAAATGTTGTGTAAGTTCAGTAGCGATCGCGGGAGACGTAAAATTATTGTAGACCAAGCATTATAGTCTAATTTTACCAGTTAAGTTGTGTAAGTCCCACTAGAGATTTTTTGAAGTAGAGCGATCGCCTCAACCGGACCCTCAACTTTTTGCCAGTTTTCTTAAAAGATGAAAATTTTCCTTCTATATATAGATAGTCGAAAATTTCTCACAGACTTTTCCATCTGGAGCTGCTCTTTTTAGAGGAAAGTAGGGATTTTTTGAAGTGGAGCGATCGCCTCAACCATCCACTCAACTTTTTGCCAGTTTTCTTAAAAGATGAAAATTTCACTTCTATATATAGGTAGTCGAAAATTTCTCACAGACTTTTCCAGAATATCTGCTCAATCAAGAGGTAAGTAGATATTTTCTCTTTGTGGAGCGATCGCCTCACCCAGACCCCAAACTTTTTGCCATTTTTCCTAAGAGATGAAAATTTTACTTCTATATATAGATAATATAGATAGTCGAAAATTTGCCAGAGACTTTTCCAGATATTTGCTCAATCAAGAGGTAAGTAGATATTTTTTGAAGTGGAGCGCTCGCCTCTTGCCTCCCTTCGACTTTTTGCCAGTTTTTGTTAGAGATGAAAATTTTCCTTCTATATTATAGATATAGATACTCAAAAATTTGCCAGATACTTTTCCAGAATATTTGCTCTTTCTAGAGTTAACTAGAGATTTGCTGAAGTCGAGCGATCGCTCTTTTTGTCAAGACGTTTTTCTTTCTTTCAAGGTTGACGCGCCACTACTGCCTTGTCAAGACTAAAATACACCGAGTTGTAATGTGGTACGAATAATCTGCTTTGAATTCTCTTTTTGGTCTGCCCATGTCTTTTCAGTTATCAGTTCACAGTTATCAGTTATCAGTTAGTGAGAGTATTTGTCGTATTGGTCAACTCCTAAAACGACACTTTATGGGCTACTTTGTACCATCCAGTAGTTTCCTATTCTGACTCCTGACTCCTGTATCCTGACTCCTGTCTCCTCCTGTGCTGTGGTATCAAATGAAATGGTGATAATTTCGGCACTTCATGCTTTCTATTCTCTGATGGTTGCTTTTGATAGCTAGCATAAAACCATCGAGTGTGGTAATTTTTTGTTTGTGACAACCCGCCGTCGGCGACATTTTGCCACATTTATCTCTTTTTTGGCTCTGGCCACTTCTTTTCCTTTTCCCTCTTCTCCAATTGCTTCCTTAGCTTTATTAGCTCCAGGTCTGGGTCCTCCCACTCGTATTTAGCGTCTAAGGTCATACCATGTGTCATGATGCTTCCCACACTCATAAGACCGCCGGTGCATGCCTCCAATTCTTTATCAGAGAGAGGAGAGAAGGTCTCTCTCTCCGAGGGTGTGGTGGAGGAATTCTTGTGGTGGGAGCAGCTGGAATTAGGGTTGGTTGCTCTGTGAGTAGTGGTACAGTTCTTGTCGGCATACATTTCGTTGTTATTTGGCATTTTCATTTCATTTTGTTTTCTGTTTTCTCTTTTTTTCTGTTTTCTGTTTTCTAATTACTTTTGGTGTCTGAAATTTTAACACTTTTTAATGTGATTAAATAATTAAATTATTATTAAATTAATTAAGCCAACTGACGATTAACCAACTTCCTAAACAACCCTTCCTGTTCCATCAACTCATCAAAACTCCCCTTCTGCACAACCCTTCCCTGAGACATCACATAAATAACATCCGCATTCCGAATTGTACTCAACCGATGAGCAATAACAACGCGAGTCACATTCAATTGCTCCAAACTCTCAGTGACGATCGCCTGAGTTTTATTATCTAAAGCACTTGTCGCCTCATCAAACAAAATAATTTTCGGCTCCAATATCAACGCCCGCGCAATTAACAAACGTTGTCGCTGTCCTCCCGAAAGGTTACTACCTCCCTCACTTACTACTGTGTGCATTCCCATTGGCATTTCTTCAATATCATCTGCAAAACCTACTTCCTGAGCTGCTTCCCATGCTGTCTGCGGACTTACCAACTCGCCACTACTGATATTTTCATAAATACTGCCTGTCATCACTTTCCCATTTTGCAGCACCACTCCTAATTGTTGTCTGACTGCTTCCAAGTCTAATTCAGCTAAATTTTTACCATCATAAAAAATGCTTCCGGTTTGCGGTTGCTCGAAACCCAGCAATAAACGGAATAAGGTAGACTTACCACTGCCAGAAGGACCAACAATGGCAACAAATTCTCCTGGTTTAACTTCTAAACTAATATTATGGAGTACCGTCGTCACATTAATTTCTGAGAGATTTTTATCGGCAGTTTCTGTTGTTAACTTAGACTTGTGATGATAACTAAAAGTGACATTTTCGACAGAAATACCACCTTGTAATTCTCCAGGGTGAGCCAAATTAGGATTATATTCAATAGGAGCATCTAAAATACTTTTTGCTCTTTCCCACAAAGGTACAATACCGATAACATCAGTAATAGTATTACTCAAAGAAGTCACGCCACCAAGAAACACACCCATCGCCGAATTAAAAGCAATAAATGTACCAATATTTAAACCTGGATTTCCTGTTTGTTGAGCGGAAATAATAATCTGAATCGTAAACCAATAAATCAACATAGAAGTCACGAGAGAGACAACTTCATTGATTACCGAAATAATATCGTTAATCTGAAAAATCCGATTATTAAGTTGAATTTGAGGTTGATATTTTTTACCCCAAACTGCAAAAGCTCTAACTTCAGCAGCAGCAACTCGTAATTTTTGAATGCCGTTTATTAGTTGTACAGTTAAACCTTGAATTTTCCCACTCAGCTTTTCTTGTTCTCGTTCAAAACGAATTAAAATTATGCCGGAAATTAGGGTGATGAGGAAAGAAATTAAACCAATAATTAGAACAATTAAGGCTAATTTTCGGCTATAGAAAAACATTAAACCTAAATTTAACAAGGAAAATACACCAGTAAAAATTGTGGTAATAACGGCACTATTGATTAAACTACTAATCTGACTAATTGCAGCAATCCGAGTTAATAAATCTCCCAAACTAAATTCTCGGAAAAAATTCGGATTTAGCCGAAAGAGGCGGTCATAAATTCCTGACTGTAAATTAATTTGCATTCCCTGATAAACTTTGATAGACATGATTCCTTGGAGCAAATTAAATAAGGATTTTCCTACAGTAACGGCAAGTAAACCTATTGCTATTTGCCATAACAATAATTTGTCACTATCAGGAATAGCATTATTAACAAGAATGGCACTTGCTTGAGGAGTAATCATTCCCATCAGACTGATTATTGTGCCTAAAATCATTACTTTAATTCCATCCCATTCATAACTTTTTATGGCGAATAAAAATATCTCCCAAACATTTTTTACCTGGAAAGGGAAGGGGCGATAAAAAGTAAATGCTGTTGATGATAAAGTAGCAGCAACTTTTTGATTTATGGGAAGAGAAGTTTGAGTTTTTGGGTTGTAGAGAAGGTAGTTATTTTTGTGGGGTAATAAAGCAACGGGTATATTTTCTGATTCAATCCAACCTAACAAAGCACCAGAATTTTTTTGCCACCATTTATCTCTGAGTTTTACTTGCCGTATTCGACATCGGGAAGCTTTAACAATCTCTTGTAAATCTTGTTGATAATCGGCAGGAGATTTTTTTTCTGGGGGGATCTTTTGGAAGTTTTTTGTCTGTGTAGATGGTGGTTTAATTTCTATTTGGTTGGCACGACCTATTGCTCCTACTGCTATTAATAATAAGTCATTAAAATTGGAGGTTATGGAGTTAGTTGTTTCTCGGTCGTATAAGACAGAAACAAAATTTTGCATAGTTTCTGTTTGACTGCGTTGATTATAGGTTTTGAGTTGTTGAGAATTGAAGATTTCTGTTTGTTCTTCTGCCACAATAACTTCATGGAGATAATTGCAAAAGTTATTGTTAATTGAAACAATTTGGGAAAAATTAGGATGTTCAGATTCGGCAAAAGATGGCAAGGAAAAATCATTCGGTATTGAGTCAACAGATTCATCTATAAATTCAGAATTTTGACTTTGAGATTGCTTCTCTTCGCTTGTAACGCTACGCGCTTTTGAATTTTGACTTGTAATAAATTCATACTTTTGAATTTGAGATTGCTTCTCTTCGCTCGCAACGCTACGCGCTTTTGAATTTTGAATTATAAAAAGGTGGTTTAACCATTTTTCTACTAAAGGAATAGACAAACTCTTCAAATCTTCAGTTAAATCTGTATTAGTAAGATTAATCTGAATTAGTTCGGCTTTTTCCAAAGCAATTCCCAATAATTTGCCTTGAGTCTGAGCATCGCAATTAAAAATTAATTCTCCCGGTTTAACTGTAAATAAATAATGACGATTTCCGATTAATTCTCCCGCTGATTCCAGAGAATAAAATATTTCTACTTCTCCAGATTTTACTAACCAGATAATTTGGGGATATTCAAAAATTAGAGGTTGATTACCTTCTAGGAAATAATGTTCTCCTTTATTTTCTAAATCTGCCAATAAACGAGCAGAAAAAACAGAATTTTCAGTAATATTTTCCTGTCGTATTTCTCCATCTATTCCCGACACCCAATTCTCTTCTTGATTCAGAATTATGAATTCTGAATCCTGACTCCTTCTTTCTTTATTCTGACTCCTGAATCCTTCTTTCTTTATTCTGACTCCTGTCTCCTGAATCCTGAATCCTTCTTTCTTTATTCTGACTCCTGACTCCTGACTCCTGACTCCTTCTTCCTTCCTTCTTCCTTCCTCCACCTCCAATAATTCCCGATAATAAATACCCTCATTCCAAAGTTGTTTATGAGTACCCCTTTCTAATACTTTTCCTTCTTTTAAAACCAGAATTTCATCACAATCTCGAATCGTACTTAAACGGTGTGCGACAACAATACAAGCACAACCTCGACGACGTAAATTACGATCGATAATTCTTTCAGTTTCCGCATCTAAACTACTCGTTGCTTCATCCAAAATTAAAATTCTAGGATTATTTACCAACGCCCTCGAAATTTCCAAACGTTGTCTTTGACCCCCCGATAAATTCACCCCACCTTCCAGCAAATTAGCATCATAACCACCAGTTAAAGTCATAATAAATTCGTGAATATTTGCATCCTTACAAGCTTGAACTAAAGCAGAATTACTAATAGTTGGATTCCATAAAGTTAAATTTTCTCGAATCGTTCCTTCAAATAAAAATATATCTTGCGCCACCATTGACACAGACTTTGTTAAAACCGAACGAGGAATTTCTTGACGGGAAATATCATCAAATAAAACTTCTCCTAATTTAGGTTGATATAAACCACAAACTAAATTAGCAATAGTTGATTTTCCAGAACCACTTTTTCCTACCAAAGCAACTCTTGAACCAGGTTTAATTAACAAATTAAAATTTTCAATTAATGGAGGTTTTAAAGGATTATAACCAAAAGTAATATTTCTCAATTCTACTTTACCTTTTAAGAGAGAAGTAGGGACGTTGCATGCAACCTCCCTAGAAGGTACGTCCGTATAAGGTAGGGGCGAACGGCCGTTCGCCCCTACAGATTCGCCATTCGCCCCTACAGGTTTTTCCTGCTCATTTCCTTCTTCAATAATAGAATTTTCTACAGCTTCAGTAATTTCAATATCTTCATCAATAGGATGATCTAAAACATCATCAAGACGTTCCAAACTTGCTTCTAACTCTTGTAAACTACTGCCAAAATTGATTAATTCTGCCAGAGGGTTTAAAAAACCAGAAGCTACAGTTTGAAATGCCACTAACATCCCAATACTCATTTCCCCTGCCATTACTTTTAACCCTCCCAATACTAAAATTATCGTAGAAGTAAGAGTGCTTAAAAATGTTGGTAAAACAGTTAAAACCTTAGTTTGAATATTTAACTTTTGCTCCTCATTCATCACCTGAGAATATATTCCCAAAATCCGCGCAAAAATATAAGATTCTAAACCCCCCGCCTTCAGACTTTCAATTGCTCCTAAACTACCCAAAAGATAACCAGATAACTTTCCTTTTTTTTCACTCAAATTCAGAGTCGCTTCAATCCGAAATTGTCGGAGCCAATATAATGCTGCCACATTAATCAAACCAAAAACTATAGTAATTCCAGCTAAAATTCCATTATAAAAACTCATTAAAACGGCATAAAATACCAACATTATTGTATCAATTAAAGTATTTGCAACTTGACTCAATAATTGCACAGTTTGGTCATTCAAAGCAGCACGAGAACTAATATCTCCAGCAAATCTTTGAGCATAAAATTTCATTGGCAACCGCAGCAAATGCCACATAAACTGACTATTCATAGTAATCGAAAGTTTAATAATTAACTTCCGCAAAAAGATATATTGCATCCTCGCAATAGTAAATTGCAGAATCGTTGTAACTGCCATTCCTAACAGTAAAGGGCGGAGCCAATCTTGAAAACCCTCCACCAAAACTTGGTCAACAAAAACCAAACTAAAAGCCGGAATAATTAAGCGAATTAAACTAAGGAAAAAACCAGCAACAAAAGTAAAAACCAGAGCATTTTTCGAGTTTTGTAAACGAACAGCCAAATAAGCAATAAAATTTCTTTTTTTTCCTCCTTTAACAAACTCTTCTCCCGGTTCCATCTGCAAAACAATACCACTGTAAGATTTCGCAAATTCTTCCTTACTAACCTTCCGTCTACCCAATGCCGGATCGTTGAGATAAGCAAACTTTTTATCAAAACCTTCTACTACCAAAAAATGATTAAATTTCCAAAAAATAATCACAGGTAAATCAGTATTTTCCAAGAATTCAACAGTGCTTTTTCCACCCTTAGCTGTCAAACCATATTCCCTTGCCGTTCTCACAATTTGACCAGCATTAGTACCATCTCGACTCACGCCACATTTACTGCGCAACTCCATTAAAGGAACTTCACGTCCATAATATTTAAGAATAATACCCAAAGATGCGGCACCACATTCAGTAGCCTCCCTTTGTAAAAAAGGTTTCGTTTTTACTCTCATTTTTATTATTAGGAAGGAAGAAGGAAGAAGTTAAGAAGGAAGAAGGTTTTATTTATTTGATATATAAAGGCTTTAGCTTTATTGGTATCGAAAAAAGTATTAGGTTTTCAGCTCTTGACGCTCAAAAATGAGCGCATTTTGGGCAAGAGTTGGGCAAAAAAATTAATCCCGTAGGGACGTTGCATAACAAAAATGCGAACGTCCCTACTGCTCCCCTACTCCCTCACTCCCCTACTCCTTACAAAAGACTTTTTCAGTAAACCCTATTTACAGCAGTTTTCATATATTAGTAGACCACAGTAGAAAGGTTGCATACAACGTCCCTACTAGGTTATCATTTTTTAAATGTGGTTCATTAACCTGAAAACTGCTGTAGGAAATAAGGAATAAATATTGAAATAATATCATGTCCGTTGGTATTGTTTGTCTAAAATTTGATAAAATGCCTACCATATTTATTATTT
>NZ_LGSU01001178.1 GCF_002260545.1 Hydrocoleum sp. CS-953
CTACTCCCCTACTCCCCTACTCCCTTACTATCTTAATTATAAGTGTTCAACCGGACATGGTATGATAGGTATAGAGGTACTGCCCCCACAAACTAATCATTCTTTAATGTAAAACACCCAAAATATCAGACCTGTGGTAGTCTGGGAATCAACTGAGTTAAGCTAAAATTAAATCAATGTAGAAAATACAGCATTTCCCGATGTTATGAGCTAGAGATTTAGGGGGTAAGATACCCACACCACAAGATTTTTAGTATTCAAAGTTGTACCTCATTTGTCCGAAATCTGCTGTATCAAATACTCACAATCTAAATTATGAAGCTGCTTCACAAAAAAACTCAAAAATCAGCAAAATGGCGGATGGTAAATAGGCCAAAAGTATGAAGAGCGATAAAGATTGTCTTTTAAGTAACAATAATAACTAAGAAAATTTCCGAGAAAATTCTGATATATAAACGAGATTATACTAAAAAATCAGTATAACAAACCATGACAAAATCAAAGAAATATTAAATAATAAAGGTGGTATCTATATTATACTTCTTTGTTTGTTAATACATCAAAATTAAATGTCACTATTATGTTAAAGGTAAAATCATTATGTCAGCATCAACAATAGGCTATATTAAGCTGGCAAATACCCTTAGTATAGTTAGCCAAAAGCAAGTTACTGGTAAGTTAGTCGTCGCTCATGGCAATCAAGAATGGCAACTTTACTTCCTATTTGGTCATCTCCTATATGCAAGTGGGGGTAAACATTCTACCAGACGTTGGCATCGAGCTATTAGTCAACATTGTCCTAACTTTAAATTTGAAGTCAATCAGTTAAGCAATAATCAACTATGGGAATATAAATTATTACAAACAGCCATTAGTGAAAATCAGATAACTTTAGGTCAAGCTAAGGCAATTCTCCGTACTATTGCGGAAGAAGTTTTTTTTGCTATTATTAGTCAACCTGGTTTAACAAGAAGATGGCATCCCCAGAAACACCCTAGTTCTCAAACAGCTCTGAGTTTACTTTTATCCAGACTAGAAATTAAAGAAGTTCTGAGTTCAGCAAAAAGAGTTTGGACATCTTTACAAGAGGAAGGTTTATGGCATATTAATCCCGATAGTACCCCTGTTGTCAGAGATGCAAATAACTTGCCAATTCAAGAAAATTCAGACTTTTTGTTGACAGTAAATAAGTTATTAAATTGCGATAGAACAATTTGGGATATTGCATTTTTAATGAAAATGTCATTAGTGGAAATAGCGCGTAATTTATATGATTTTGAACAACGAGGTTTAATTGATTTTAAGCAAGTAGAAGATTGGCTTTCACCCCCAGAAAAATCACGCTTAGTATCTGTAGAAAATAGTCGGCCTAAAGCTACAATTGCTTGTATTGATGATAGTCATCTTGTGGGTAGTTTTTTGGAGAAAATTCTCCAGCCATTAGGATACAAAGTTGTGCATATTCAAGATCCAATTAAGGGGTTAGCAGTCCTAGAAGATTATCAACCTGATTTGATTTTGTTGGATTTAGTGATGCCTAAAGTTAGTGGTTATACAATATGTTATTTTTTACGCAAAACTACTATGTTTAAAGATACACCAATTGTATTTTTATCGACTAAAGATGGTATTATCGATCGGACTAGAGCTAAGTTAATAGGTGCTAATGATTATCTATGTAAATCTTCTAGCCCAGAAAAAGTTGTGGAAGTTGTAGCAAAATATGTAAATAGACAAGAGTCTAAAAATTCCCAAATCATCAGTTTAGAACGAGCATATAATTTTACTTGTTTTGCTGTAGAAAACTAATGTAATTTTTGGTTTAATAAGTAGTTGATAATTACATATACTTAAATTAATATCCCGCTGTATTAAAATAAACGCATAATGACTAAAAAATTAAATCTATCGTACCTCCGCTGGAAAGTTGCTATGTTGTCTATATATTAGATCAATCTAGGTATAAAAACCCGGCTTCACCTAGGATATCTACAATTTCTTAGGCTTTAATTCAAGAGCGAACATTAAAGTATTAACCTAAAACCTATACCTAAAACTTTCTTATAGTTTCACCAAATGATTTGAAAAACTATATACTATAAAATAAAATAATATAGTTAATGAATAATATATGTTAGTAACTAATACAGGGTGCAATAAAATATGGAATGCTTTGGCTGTACTTGGCCAGAAACAAGCAACAGGCAAACTAATTATAGATAATGGGGAACAAGAATGGCAAATTTACTTTTGTCGGGGACTAATGTTATATGCCACAGGAGGATTACATCAAACTAGACGTTGGTATCGAGCAGTTAGTCAACATTGTCAAAATTTAAAATTTAATGCTGGTTTACTATCTAATGAAGAATTATGGGAATATCAACTTCTCAAACAGGGTATTACCCAAGAGCAAATCACTGTAGAAGAAGCAAAAGCAATTATCCGTAGTAGCAGCTATGAAATTTTATTTTCTTTAGCAAATCAGCCAGTTTTAAATTTAAACTGGCATTCCTATCAAAAATTAACTTCAGAAATTGTTGGTAACTTAGCATTATCTATATCAGAATTAAAACAAGTTATAGAGGGAGCACAAAAACTTTGGGAACGCTGGGAAAAAATGGGCATTAGTGAGATGTGGCCAGAGCAAGCTCCAATAGTGAAAAAATCTGTAAAGTCACAAAGTCGTTTCTCTGCAGCATCTTTAGAGGCGATTAATAATCAATTTAATNTTAACTTCAGAAATTGTTGGTAACTTAGCATTATCTATATCAGAATTAAAACAAGTTATAGAGGGAGCACAAAAACTTTGGGAACGCTGGGAAAAAATGGGCATTAGTGAGATGTGGCCAGAGCAAGCTCCAATAGTGAAAAAATCTGTAAAGTCACAAAGTCGTTTCTCTGCAGCATCTTTAGAGGCGATTAATAATCAATTTAATGGTCAAAATACTTTGTGGGATATTGCAGTGCAAAAGAAGCAATGTTTAGCCCTAACAACTCGTACTTTATATCATTTTTTTAAACAAGGTTTAATCGAAGTTCGAGCAGTACCAGATTTACCCTCTCCTTTAGAACAATTACGCTTAGTTTACTGTGGCACAAATCGCACCAGAATTCCAATAGCTTGTATAGATTCTACACTAACAACAGGTAATTTTTTAGAGCAAATTCTCATGCCTAAAGGATATAAAATTGATAAAATTACTGACCCAATGGAGGGCATAGGGTTAATGGCTAAAAAGCCACCTCAATTAATATTTATGGATTTAGTTATACCTAATGTTAATAGTTATGCACTCTGCAATTTTTTGCGGACAGCTCCTGCTTATAAAGAAACTCCTATTATTATTTATTCTGGGGAAGATAGTTGGATAAATCGGGTTAGAGCGCAAGTAGCAGGTGCAACAGATTTTTTAAGAAAACCTGCAAGTGCAAATAAAATTTTAGAAATAGTAGAAAAATACTTAAAGTCAAAAAAACAGCAATCTAAAAGTCAACCTAATTTAATTCAATCGAAATCTTTGGCTTTGGCAAGGTAATTGAATTGAGTTTAATACACAATAGACCTCTCCGAAAAAGATATAGATTTTTTGCAGGGGTAGGGAACAGGGAACAGGGAACAGGGAACAGGGAACAGGTAAGATATTTTTACGAAAAAGGTAGGAAAAAGGATTTTTTATAGTGACTTTTTCTTTCTTTAGCTAATACAACTAAAAGGTTTATTTATTTTCTGGAGATGTCTAATAATAAAAATTTAACTAAGTAGGTGGGATAAAAGCTGATGATGTAGGTAAATAGAAAAATAAACTGTATCACAGAAATTACCAATGACAGAATCAACACCGCCCAAAATGCGAACCGAAAGCGATAGCATGGGAAAAATAGAAGTGCCAGCAGACCGTTATTGGGGCGCTCAAACTCAGCGCTCGCTTATCTACTTCTCTATTGGGCAAGACTATATCCCACCAGAAGTCATCAAAGCATTTGCTATCCTCAAAAAAGCAGTCGCCCAAACTAACCACGAACTGGGTAAACTTCCAGAAGACAAAACAAAATTAATCATTCAAGCAGGGGAAGAAATTATTGCTGGGAAACTAGATGGAAATTTCCCACTACGAGTCTGGATGACAGGAAGTGGCACCCAATGCAATATGAATGTTAACGAAGTCATAGCTAACCGGGCGATCGAAATTGCTGGTGGAGAAATGGGAAGCAAAAACCCGATACATCCTAACGATCATGTTAATATGTCGCAGTCATCTAACGATACATTCCCGACTGCCATGCACATCGCTTCAGCGGTAGCATTACATGAAAAGTTGTTGCCGAAAGTTAAGAAAATGCGGGATGCACTGCAAGAGAAGTCAGTAGAATTTTCGGAAATTGTCAAAATAGGGCGTACTCACCTACAAGATGCAGTTCCGTTGACTTTGGGGCAAGAATTTTCAGGATATGTGGCGCAACTAGATGCAAATTTGCATCGTATTACTCATACATTGCCAGATTTGTACGAACTAGCTTTGGGTGGTACTGCAGTAGGAACAGGGTTGAATACGGTGAGTGGTTTTGCCGAACTTGCTGCGAAACATATTAGTGAAATAACCGGGTTGCCTTTTGTGTCTGCACCTAATAAGTTTGCTGCTTTAGCTGCTCACGATGCGGTAGTGATGGCGAGTGGTACTTTAAAGACTTTAGCTAGTTCGTTGCTGAAAATTGCTAATGATATTCGGTGGTTGGGAAGCGGACCTCGATGTGGTTTTGGGGAGTTGATTTTGCCTGCAAATGAACCAGGATCTTCAATTATGCCAGGAAAAGTTAATCCTACTCAGTGTGAGGCAATGACGATGGTAGCGACTCAGGTGATGGGGTATGATGCAGCGATCGCTTTTGCTGGTGCCCAGGGAAGTTTTGAGTTAAATACTTATAAACCGATGATGGTTTTTAATTTGATTCAGTCGATTAATTTGATTGCTGATAGTTGTAATAATTTTACTGATTTTCTATTAGCTGATTTGAAAGTAAATCAGAAAAAAATTGAGTTTTATTTGGAACAATCTTTGATGTTAGTGACAGCTTTAAGTCCGAAAATTGGGTATGATAAAGCTGCGGAAGTTGCGCATTTTGCCCATGAGAAAGATTTGACTTTGAAGGAAGCTTGTTTGGAATTAGGTTATGTTTCGGCAGAGGAATTTGACGAGATTGTGATTCCTAAAAATATGACTCATCCAGGGAGTTAGTCGAGTCTAGTAAATGTAGGTTGGGTTAAACGGAGTGAAACCCAACAATAGACATCTTCATAAAATAGGGAACAGGGAAAACTTAACTGGAAGGAGAATTAATTGATAATTTATGGATAATAATTGATTCCCTTTTTTATTTTTGGAGATGTCTAATAGTAAGAGCTGATTTGTCAACTTTGGCAAGAGTCTTATATTACCTAGTAGACCGTTTCATCTTACAGCGGTTTTCATTTTGGTAAACCACGCAACGAGTTTTCACAGATTAGTCAGATAAACCCGCCCCCTAGTGGACTTAGTTCAACATCAAATATTAAATTATAAATATTTTCTAAAGTTTTATTAGACGATTGACAAAATGAATCAATCTAGAAAAGAAGTTAAAACAAAAAATCACAGGACTGAAATATGAGTAGTGGTAAAAGTCTCCAGACAACCAAATATGCTGAATATAAATATAACATTACTGCACCAGTTGATTTTGATGTAGCAGTGAAGTATGGTGGTGCATTAATGGCGATCGCTGGTGCAGATGGTGACTTAGCAGAAAAAGAATTTCAGTGGTATGTTGATGAACAACAACTATTAATAGTAGATTCTCAAGAATACATTGAAACCCTTCGTAAATTCGATTGGAAAAATGCAAACATAGAAGAGTTATTGAGTGGTATCAGCTACGACTTTCCTATGAATTTTCGCCGAGTTATGTTGTATCAAGCTATAAAGATGAGTCGAGCTGATGGTACTTACCAAGAAAAAGAAAAAGCAGCAGTGGCNTTAGTATTGAATCATTAGCTGAAATGGAAGATGCAAGTGAACGACTGCGACTTGCCTTATTTGAAACTGATGTTTAATTCTGATTGATATCTTTAGTTATAGAGGATTTTAATAGGCTTGCTTTACAAGTAAAAATATCAAAATCCTCAGAAGAAAACGGCTTTTATGAAGACATACATAAGGAAACAATAATGAATAATCTAGACAAAACCAAGGTAGACGCCTTTTCTACAAAAATGCTTGATATCCTAAATGGATCGATGCTAAGTCTGATGATAGGCATTGGATATCAAACTGGGTTATTTGAAGTTATGGCGAATCTGCCGCCTTCTACTAGCGAACAAATAGCTCCTGTAGCTGAGTTAAAAGAAAGATATGTCCGTGAATGGCTGGCAGCTATGGTGGCAGGACAGATCGTTGACTACGATCCAACAACCAATAACTATAGCTTATCGGCTGAATATGCGTCTGTACTCACAAGGGTTGCCGGACCAAATAACATGGCACGCTTGACACTGGTTATTCCATTTCTGGCATCAGTCCAAAAAGACATTGTTGATAGTTTTCATAAAGGTGGTGGCGTTTCCTATTCTGCCTACCCAGATTTTATGAACTTGTGGTCTGAAATTAATGCTGAGAGATTTGATGCCACCATAACCCAAATAGTTCTACCTCTGATGCCTGATGTTGTTGAAAATATGCGTCAAGGTGTGGATGTTCTTGATATTGGTTGTGGAGATGGTCATGTACTTAAACTTATGGCAAAAGCCTTTCCCAACAGTAGGTTTACAGGCTATGATTTTTTAGAAAATGGGATTGATGCTGCTAGAGCAAAAGCAAAATCCCTTGGCCTAACCAATGTTAACTTAGAAGCCAAAGATATTACAACCTTCCAGGAAACAAATAAGTACGCACTAATTACAGCTTTTGATGCTATCCACGATATGGCACAACCAGCTAAAGTCTTGAAATCAATTGCTGATTCACTTAAACCTGACGGAACTTTCTTGATGGTTGACTTGGGAGCATCAAGTAATCTGCACGAAAACCTAGATCACCCTTTAGGACCGTGGTTATACACAACATCTTGTATGCATTGCATGACTGTTTCATTAGGACAAAATGGGGCAGGACTTGGTGCAATGTGGGGAGAACAAAAAGCAGTGAAAATGTTAAATGAGGCAGGGTTTATAAATGTGGATGTTAAACAAATTTCAGAAGATATTTTCAATAATTATTATATTGCTAAAAAGTAAGCCGTAAAATGACTATAACTATGACAGAATTAGAGCTAATAAGTAAGGTATATCCGATTACGAGTAATTGCCAATTATTATATGAACGAGGAGAACATGCAGTTTTAGGTATTAGTCCATTTAATAGTTTTTTTTCAGAAAAAAATATAGCTACTTTATCAAATTGGGCGATGAATAATTTTAAGAGCTTTAATCTTTTTATCCCAGATGAACCGTATGTATATACAGTAATGGTTTTCGGACTGATTTTATAACTAAAGTTCTCTGAGTTTAACTCCATATCTTGAGTTGTCTAGGTTCAGCAATCAGGTGCGTATTACCGCCACTCCTAATCTTAGT
>NZ_LGSU01001179.1 GCF_002260545.1 Hydrocoleum sp. CS-953
TTTGCGAGCCGTTACAGCTATAATATATTATAAAAACGATAATGATTATCATTCTTATAATTATTGTTCTTTAATTCCATGCCCTTACCAATACAAACCAATATTGCTATCGTAGGTGCGGGACCCCACGCCCTAACTTTAGTAACTCATCTGTTGCAAAAACGAGAAAAGTATCGCCATAAAATAATAGCATTTGACCCCAGTGGGACTTGGATGAGTCAATGGCGACAGCAGTTTGCAGCCCAAGAAATACCCCACTTGCGATCGCCCGCCGTTCACCACCCAGACCCAGATCCCTATTCCCTGCGTCGGTTTGCAGAAAATCGCCCAAACGAACTATTCCCCCCCTACGACCTACCTGGAACAAAACTATTTCAAGAATTTTCTCAAGATGTAGTTAGTCGCTGGCAGTTAGAAGACAAAGTATACAAAGCATCAGTGACAAACATTGCTCCCATAACTTACCGAGGGAACCCTCAGTTTCGAGTCGAACTAGATGATGGCAACTCAACCATAGCTCGTCAAGTAGTCGTAGCTAATGGTGGGGGAAAACCGCAACTGCCAGAATGGGCGAAAAAAATTTCCACTCCCTATCCAAATGAACGCCTTTGTCACTCCCACCAAGTAGACTTGCGAGGTTTGCGACTCAGAGGGGAAAAAGTGCTAATTATCGGTGGGGGGTTAACTAGCGGTCACTTAGCAGTGGGAGCATTAAAACGAGGCGCAAACGTAACCTTGATGGTCAGACGTCAGCTCAAAGAGAAATTATTTGATGCGGAACCTGGTTGGTTGGGTCCAAAATATTTAAAAGGTTTTAGCGCCGAAACTGACTGGCAAAAACGATGGCAGTTAATTCAACAAGCACGAGATGGCGGTTCCATGACACCAGCTGTGATGACTCAGTTGCGCCGTTACCAACACCAAGACGAGTTATCTATTTTTGAGGAATGTCAGGTAGTTAGTGCTGAGTTTGTTAGCGATCGCTGGCAACTAAAATGTGATGATGGAATGAGGTGGGAGGGCGATCGTATCTGGTTAGCAACAGGTACAAAACTTGATGTCACACAACAACCTATCTTAAAAGAAGTCTTGAATACTCACCCACTGGAAATAGTCAATGGGTTGCCAGTATTAGATGAATATTTGTGCTGGTCTGGTTGTAAACTATTTATTATGGGTGGGCTAGCTGCTTTGCAAGTAGGACCTGTCGCCAGAAACCTATCGGGGGCAAGGATGGCAAGTCGCCGTATTCTATCAGGATTGAAAAGTTGAACTATACCAATTTGATCAATGTTTGCTACAAAGATCTAGGGGACTTTTTAGGAGTCAGGAGGTAGGGACGTTGCATAAGGGCGTCCGTACGGAGTCGCATGGGAATGGCTTTAATACCATTTGTTAGGTCATAAATCATCTTTTTTGTCAAAAAGACATCTGTGATAAAATCTTTTTATCGCCCTTACTATTCGTAAGATTCTTTTTTTTAAATGGTATTATGGAAGAAAAATGTCAAAACCTATAATTACTGTAGTAGCGGGTCCACCAGGAGTCGGCAAAACAAATTTTATTCGGGAACAAATCCCCAAAGATAGTCCTGCTCTTTATTTTAGCCCCGGTACCGGCAATGTTCCCATTGACCACACTTGCCTTGCTACGGATTTTCCCAATCTAAAAATTATTACTGATGCTCAACAGTCAGAACTCTTAGAATATCTTGCTAATGGTACAGTTGCTTTCATCGAATTAGGATTTTATTTAGAGCTAGATGCAATGTCATCACTGCTCGATAACATTCCTAGCAGTCGTATTGCCATTATCCCACCGGGAATAGAAAATAGCGAATGGCATCAGTGGGCAGACAAAACTGTAGAAGGATGTGCTATTGACAGCAATATTAATAACTGTCAATTTTGGCGATCGCCTACTAGGGGGCAAATTATCGATCCAGCAAGTTTAGATGTTTTTTGGTATGATGAATTAACCGCTGGAGCTTATGGTCAAATCATGCGTGCTAAAGCAATTTTTGATATTGCTGATGGACGTGCTTTTTACTTTAATTTTGTCTTAGGAAAAGACACTGAATATCAAGAATTAAATTTACCAAGATGGTTAAAAGGTAGACCAGAACGCTTTAGTGGAATTGAAGTTTTTGGTAATAACTTAAATCAAAAAGCTTTGGTAGAAACTTTACAAGATTGTTGTTTACCCGATGAAGCAATTTTAGCTTATCAACAACAAGTAAAAGAAACATTAGAAACAATGGATAATGGATAATGGATAATGGATAATTAATAATTGAATAATTCTGGTTTAAAGCCTCCCCTTTTAAAGGGAAAAAAAGAAATAATATTACCTTCTATTAAATCAATATAGCAGTTTTCAGTAGGCGTGAGGTACATCGAACGATCCCCCTAAATCCCCCTTATAAAGGGGGATTTCCACTTTCCCCCTTCTCAAGGGGGGTTAGGGGGGATCGAAAGAACTGTACCTCACTAGATTGGGAAATGCTATAACGGTTTTAACCAGAGGTAATTATCCATTATACCAATTTGAAAAAAGAATGTTACAAATAGTTCCAAACTTTGGATGTCGAATGATTTGCTTAAATTACTGAATAATCAAAGTTTTGAGCTATAAAATATTACTTTTGAATTTTGAATTTTGACTTTTGAATTCCGTGAAACGGTATTATCAATTATCAATTAATAAAATAGGGAAAATTAGTATGAAAATCGCAGTTATGTCTTGCATTCATGGCAACTACGAAGCTTTAAATTCTGTATTAATGGATATAGAAAAACAGAAAGCAGAGAAAATTTTTTGTGTGGGAGATTTAGTCGGTTATGGTCCCCATCCTAACGCCGTTGTCGAGCAAATTCGCAGTTTAGATATTCCCACAGTTTTAGGTTGTTGGGATGAGGATATTGTGGAGGGATTAAATTCTTGTGAATGTAGTTATCCTTCTGTATTAGCAGAGAAACGTGGCAAGTTAGCTCACGAATGGACCGATCGAGAAATTAATCCAGAAACGCGAGAATATTTAGCATCTTTACCTCATACTTTGAAAGAAGAAAATATGTGTTTTGTTCATGGTAGTCCTCATAGTAACCATGAATATTTATTGCCAGATTTAGATGGATTTTTAGCAGTTGAAAGAGTGTTAAGTAGTGGTGCTGATGTATTGTTTTGCGGTCATACTCATGTACCTTATGTTCGGACTCTTGATGCTGGTCAATTATTAGTTAAAGTTAATAGTTTGGGGAGGGAAAATTTAGAGTCAAACAGTTGTATTGCTCCTCTGAAAAAAATTGTTAATGTTGGTTCTGTAGGAGAACCTCGTCATGGCAGACCGAATGCAACTTATGTTATTTATGACAATGAAACAGGAGAAGTAAATATTCGAGAGATTCCTTATGATTATCAACTTACTTGTGAAGCTATAGTTAATAAGGGGTTGCCAGAAATTTTTGCTTGGCGTTTGGCAAGAGGTTTAGAGTTTGCTGAAAAAGCTGATGACCCTACTCATATTTGTGAGAGATAAATAATAATGGATAATGGATAATGGATAATTGATAATTGATAATTAAATAATTCTGGTTTAATGCCTCCTCTTTTAAGGGAAAAAACGAAATAATGATAGTACTAAGAAACCGGGTTTGTTGCAGGTGGATGTTAGTATTTTAGGGAATTTAAAAGAAGCCCGGTTTCTCTGCTTTTGGAGTGTTATAAGAACCCTGGTTTGTTGGAGGTAGATGGTAGGGACGTTACATGCAACGTCCCTACAAGAGCATTTAAAAGCAACCCAGTTTCTCTGCTTTTTTATACCGATACTACCGGATTTGATATAATTATCAATTATCAATTTAATCTCACTTTATATAACCTAAAAAAAAAGCAAAAAATTATATGAATTATTGGGCAATTTTAACTGGAATAGAAGGAAACATCACAGCTTATGAAGCGGTACTTGCTGATATTAAAAAACAGAAATATCCTGTAGAAGCTTTATATATTTTAGGCGATTTAGTCGGGCTAAATATAGATTGCAAAAAATTAGTAGAGCGAGTACGTTATCCCCAAAAAAACGAACTTATACCTCAAGTCTGTACGGGATGGTGGGAAGAACAATCTTTGATTTTACATGGATTAACTACCACCGCTGAACCGACAGAATTAATAGCAGAATATGCCATGGATGCTGTGAAAATATTATGGGATAATGTTGATAGAGAAACAGTAGAATGGTTGAGAAATTTACCTTTTGGTTTTTCTGAGCTTGACTGTTTATTAATTCACGGTAGCACTTTGGGGGTAAGCGATAAATTGACTCCCGATACTCCACCCATACAAATGTTAGATAGATTAATGCGTTTTGGCGTTAATAATTTATTTTGTGGTCGCTCTGGTTTAGCTTTTCAATATCAGTTGGAAAATGGTTCGGTGAATAGTGGGGTGACAAAGTTGGGAGCTGAAGTGGGTGCTATTGAAACAACATCATCTACTCAAACTTTGACAACACTCCGTCAGGTTATAGGGGTAGGTAATGTGGGAAGTTTGCCCGGAAATGCTACCTATACTCTTTATAATCCTGGTACTAATGAAGTTAAATTTAGAACTGTAAACTATTGAAAATGGCTAGGTTATTTAGTGGAATAAAAGGTTAAATTTTTCACCATGCTATCAACTGTAGATAATACTAATTAGGGTTTGCTAAAAAAGTTTTTTTGTAGGGTAGGTAATGTGGGAAGTTTGCCCGGAAATGCAACCTATACTCTTCATAAAACGACCGCTTTTTCATCCCCTTGAAACTTTTATTTTTTCGTAAATCATGGCTTACTACTGCCTCACCAATATTTTGTGTTAGAAAACTGGCTTTTTTTTTAGAGAATGATTATCATTATCATAAAGTATCTATTGGAGAATGTCTGCTTGTGAAAAAAACTAATGATCGTTTTGAAGTTGTAATTGTGGGGGCTGGGGCTGCTGGAATTGGCTGCGCCGTAGTCTTAAAAGATTTAGGAATTGAAAACTTTGTCATTTTAGAACGACATCAAGTCGGGGCTTCTTTTAGCCGTTGGCCAGAAGAAATGAAATTCATTACGCCGTCGTTTCCTGGTCATGGTTTTGGATTGCTGGATCTCAACGCAATAGTTTTAAATACTTCTCCTGCCCTCAGTTTTAGAAAGGAACATCTTTCGGGGGAAGAATATGCGATATATTTGGAGACTATAGCAGAGTATTTTCAACTACCTATAAAAACCGAGACAAATGTGAACACTATTGCAGCTTTACCTCAAGGCCAAGGCTTTGTCTTGGAAACTTCTCAAGGGGAGTTGCAATCGCAGTTTGTGATTTGGGCAGCAGGAGAGTATCAATATCCCAATCTTAATCCTTTTCCAGGGGCAGAATTGTGTATTCATAATTCCCAAATAAATTCTTGGAGAGAGCTTGAGGGGGAGGAATTTGTAGTTATCGGAGGTTATGAAAGCGGTGTAGATGCAGCGTCATTTTTGGCAGCATTAGGGAAAAAAGTAAAGTTAATCGACCGCAATAGTAGCTGGTTAAACTTAGACCCAGACCCTAGTGTTTCTCTGTCTCCTTATACCCTAAAACGTTTAGAAGTAGCTTATTCTATGGGTCGGATTGAACTAATTGGAGACCAGCACATTGAAGCAGTCAAAGCAGAAAAAAAAGGATATGTGGTGCAGAGCGAGTACGAACAGTGGTTTAGCCCTACACCGCCAATTCTCTGTACCGGGTTTAATAGCAGTTTAGAACAAATCGCACCTCTATTTGACTGGTCAAATGGTTATGCAGCCCTAACTCAAGAAGATGAGTCTACCCTAACTCCAGGATTATTTGTCGTCGGCCCTTCAGTGCGTCACGGCAATATAATTTTTTGTTTCATTTATAAATTTCGGCAGCGATTTGCTGTGGTAGGAAATGCGATCGCTCAACGCCTGGGAATCGATCCTAGTCCATTGGAGATCTATCGCGAACAAGGTTTGTTCTTAGATGACCTTTCTTGCTGTAATGACGATTGTGTTTGTTGAACTATAAGTTGTACGGGCTTGTTAACGAAATCGGGACCGCAGGCTGCCTGCGGGATGCGGGGCTGTTATTCGGATGAGGCCAGCAGGCAGGCTTGGGGGAGAAAACACTGCTAAAGGCATCCTTGAAGTACGACCTCTGGTCTCAATTCGCTGCAAATGACTGAATCGGGAAGGGTCAATAATATTACGTAACTCTAAATAGGTAATCTGCTAGCCAGGCACTAAAGGTTAGAATCTCATGAAAAAATAGTGGTTCTTTCTCGCCTCCAAGGATTGTGGCCACCAGATATAGTATTGCCAGGACGAAAAATGTTCCCAACAAGATTGGACTGATAAGTCGGTTGCGAGCAGCATGCCAGGAAACCAGTAAAACTGATGGGATATTAAGTATTGCACAGGAAAGAAAGCCCGGTGCATAGCGTTCAAAGGTGAATTGCCAATATATGTGCTGCAAAGAGTTCGAAAACGGAATCATCAGGAAAAACGGGAAAACCATGAGTCCAGTGGCACGAACAGTAGGCAGAAGACACGCAATTCCAGTCCACAGAAATCCGATCAAAGTGATAAAAACCAACCAAGTGCGCAATGCCAAATCTGAAATCACAGTCGCATTCGAGAAATGCTCCAACCACCAGGGCATTATGTTCCACTCTTCTATCTCGTGGAAAGTAAATGCCACAGGCACGATCCAAATGATTTTACGAAAGGGGAGTGAGGCGACCTGACCAACAAGTGTGTGATAGATTTTCTGTGTCATAACTCCTTATGTCAAGAATAGTAAGAATTCGCCGAAAATATCCTAGTACAAATCATTATTACTCTAGCGAAGCCTAACTATGAATTATACGGATTTTTTTCCATCTAATCACCCCTAATACGGATTTTATTAAGATTTCATCCGCATAACACCCTGCATAGCGATGTTATACGGAAATTTTCTGTATAATTCCCTTAGAGCGCGTTTTATTAAGAATGGTGAGTTCCCATCCCAATATTTATCGGTGGGATAGTAGGAGTTGAAGTGGGGAACGCACCCTACAAGAACGGCGATCGCACTTTTATTTTGTCTGCGTCTTGAAAGATGACTTGATTACGCCCATTGGCTTTAGCGTGATAGAGTCGTTGGTCTGCATTATGTAATAGATATTCTAGTTTCTGAGCGATCGTCTCACTTTCCACCGCACCAATGCTCACAGTTACATTAATAACTTGATCGTCAGGCAAGAAAAACGGAAAACATTGAATATGCTGGCGAATCTTTTCAAGAACCAATACCCCATCTGATAACATAGTATTTGGTAATAGAAGTGCAAATTCTTCGCCACCAATCCGACCCCAAATATCGTTTTCACGGATTACACTAGCAATTTCTTGGGCAAAAGTTCGTAGCACTCTGTCACCTGCTAGATGACCATAGGTATCGTTAATAGCCTTGAATTTATCAATGTCTAAAATGGCTAATGTAAAGGGATTTTTATAACGTTTAAAGCCTTGGAATTCTGCATTGGCTTTGCGATAAAATTCTTTGCGGTTATCGATTCCAGTCAAATCGTCACAGGT
>NZ_LGSU01000118.1 GCF_002260545.1 Hydrocoleum sp. CS-953
TGAATTTTACCATTTAAACTTGTACATCATTAATCCGAAATCTGCTGTATTTGTGAAAATTCTGTTAATTATTTAGTTTTCAAGGTGCAAATATGGCTTGTTTCTCTAGAGGTTGTTCGCCTCTCCTTTAACTGCCACATTTATATACTACATAAATAATACATAAAGTGTCAAGGGGGTAGAAAAAATTTTTTCTCAGGATCTTGAAAGTTAGCTATCTCAATAGATATAGGGAAATTACAGTTCTTAAAATATAGATATTCTACCAAAAAGCCCCCATAAAATCTAAAATCTAAATTTACAAGAAAAGAGGGAGCAGGGACATTCGCATTTTTGTTATGCAACGTCCGTACAGAGTAGAGGGAAATAATTGATGATTTCTGTGAGATAATGACTTTCTTAGAGATATCTAATAGTTTTAGGAAGAATAAAATGAGCGAAAAATCTGCAGCAGTTGTGATGGGTGTTGGTTCAGAAGAAGGCTTAGGTGCAACACTTGCTAAATATTTTGCTAACCAGGGTTTGCACGTTTTTGTTGCTGGCCGTAGCGGAGATAAACTACAGTTAATTGTGGAAAATATCGCACAACAAGGTGGGAGCGCAACTGCTGTTGTTACTGATGCAACAGTCGAACAGGATGTCGAACAACTATTTGCAGTTGTGGAAAAAGCAGGTTATCCTCTTGATATTGCTGTCTACAACGCTGGTAAAAATATTCGCGCACCCTTATTAGAAACAGACAGTGAAACTTTTATCAACCTTTGGCAACAAAATTGTTTTGGTGGATTTTTATTTGGCAAACAAGCGATCGCTACTATGAAAAAGCGACAACAAGGTACTCTTATTTTTACGGGAGCGACTGCTTCCCTAAGAGGAAAACCACCATTTACAGCATTCGGAGTCGCAAAAGCAGGTTTGAGAGCATTAGCTCAAGGGATGGCGCGAGAATTTGGTCCCGAAGGTATTCATGTTGCTCATGTCATTATTGATGGTGTTATTGATGGGGAAAAGTCTCGTACAAGGTTCCCAAATTTTGTTTCTCAAAAAGGTAAAGAGGGTTTATTACAACTTGATGCTATTGCAGAAACCTATTGGGCAATTCACCAACAACATTCGAGTGCGTGGACTCACGAACTTGATCTAAGACCATTTAAAGAGTCTTTTTAAAGGCTAGAGAATTAATTAGACAGTGCNTATTGATGGTGTTATTGATGGGGAAAAGTCTCGTACAAGGTTCCCAAATTTTGTTTCTCAAAAAGGTAAAGAGGGTTTATTACAACTTGATGCTATTGCAGAAACCTATTGGGCAATTCACCAACAACATTCGAGTGCGTGGACTCACGAACTTGATCTAAGACCATTTAAAGAGTCTTTTTAAAGGCTAGAGAATTAATTAGACAGTGCAAAGTTCTTAAAATAGCCATTGCTAGCTATGGCTATCACCACTCCTTCTCAATTTCACAGCTATAAATGCTATAAGGCTTTACCAGTAATACTTTCAGTCTTTAAAGCAAACCGTTTTTAGAAGCACCTTGTACTCTCCAGTAATTACAGCACTTTTTAGGATGGTGAGGTACACTTTAATTAATTATCTGTTGCCTGTTGCCTATTGCCTGTTGCCTAAAGTCCTAAAANTACCAGTAATACTTTCAGTCTTTAAAGCAAACCGTTTTTAGAAGCACCTTGTACTCTCCAGTAATTACAGCACTTTTTAGGATGGTGAGGTACACTTTAATTAATTATCTGTTGCCTGTTGCCTATTGCCTGTTGCCTAAAGTCCTAAAAATTTGTACCTCACTAACTCCGAAACTGCTCTAAGTCTAAAATAAAAATTCAAAAATTAAGATAAATAGTTTTAGATAAATAACTTTTTTACCTTAAAAAAAGCATTTTTCCATCTTGTGTAGTATTGCATAATGGCAAGATACTAAAAGTGCTTTCTTATTTTTTCCTAATTATGAATTTTGCCAATGCTAAAAAAACTTTATGTCAACAACTTTAAATGTTTTCGGCCGAATTTTAAGCAGGAGTTTTTGTAGAAACGGCTTTACAAGAATCACAATATATCAATATTGAAGTGCTTTCTTCTGAAGGTATGCCCTTGTCTCGTCGCCTGCTAATGGTTCCTACGAAGTCAGTCCTCCTCCAGAGATTTATCCTATCGAACAGCTTTACCGCAAGACCTATGGGGCGCGTAAAGGTCGAACCGG
>NZ_LGSU01001180.1 GCF_002260545.1 Hydrocoleum sp. CS-953
AATATATATAGCGTTCAAAAACTATAACGTTATAGTTATGAACACTATATATGTGGTCTGATGTATAAGTCATAATTGTCGAGCAATGTAATGTAGGAACAAATAAGCATTTGCTCCTACATCTGACTTATTGCTATATAATTGATTATGATCAAGAATTAGGCAATGGTACTATATAAAGAGTGGAAAAACTATAACGTTATAGTTATGAACACTATATATGTGGTCTGATGTCTAAGTCATAATTGTCGATCAATGTAATTTAGAGATACTGATAACTGATAACTGAAATGAAATGACCATTTCCTCGTACATCTGACTCCCGACTTCGGTACTTATACAACTTCATCGGCAAAACTAGCCCAACGAACAAACTCAAAAGGTCCAGCGATCGCTCCCCAGACTTGTTTATCAGTTTCCGGGTCACATCCTGTGTCATGGCTAATAAATTTATGTTCATCTATCTCAAAATGACTGTTTAGATAGGTAGTTTTTCCGTTACGAACAACAGTACAAGCTTTTCCTGGTTCTACCTCACCTCTAAAACTATTACCTGTCCATTTAGTAATAAAGGTGCAACCAGGCAGTTTTTTAATCTGTTCAGTTTTGAGATTTTCTAAACGTTGGGGTTCACGGGAAGCTCCATAAAATTCTTTTTCTTCTTCAATGGCATAATTCTCAATATCTATATGCTCTTCTGAAGGAACTAATTTTAAAATTCTCACTCGATATGGTTGATTAAGAGTAATGTCATAAGCTTGTTCTAGATAAAGGCTAAGTCCATCAAGTAGTTGATATGGAAGTGGACGCATACAAACCCGAATGTGGGCGAAGAAGGGTGGGTTCTCAAAAGCTTGTGGTTGGTTACTGAAGTCAGCAGCGAACCAACGCGCCAAGGTAGTAATATCTGTTGAGTGAGTCATTTCAGTTATCAGTAAATTATTAGGAGTCAGAATGAATGGCTTCAATATCGTTTTTTAGGTTGGGAATTATCTTTTTTATCAAAAAGACATCTTTTTTCAATAATTAATAATTACCTCTTCTTAAAACAGATAGGATTGGTTAAAAGGAATTTTTTTGTTTTTTTCTCCTTGAAAGGAGAGGCTTTAAACCTTAATTTTTCGGTAAAATCTTTTAATCACACTTATTATTCGTAAGATTCTTTTTTCACGCTTGGTATTATATAGCATCTCTCAAGCTAATGAGGTACAGTTGTTTTTCTTGTTTTCTATTCCCTGTTTGCCCAATTTCTACTTTGTACGGACGTTGTATGCAAGGTCCCTACCTGCTCCCCTACTCCCCTACTCTCCTACTCCCCTACTCCCCTACTCTCTCTTGTTTCGATACAAATCTTCAATAGCAAATTCTGCCCTAGCTCTAACTGCTAAAGTTGTCTCTGTATCACTAATTTGATGAATATGACTCAAAATATCTTTAAACCAGTCTTTACCACTAACTTTCACTACTTTTCCTAAACCTTGCAAACCTACAACAGCAGCATAACGCACTACCCATTCTGGGTCTTGAGATACTTGCACTAGGATTTGAAAAGCACGCTGTTGAGCATCAGAAACTTCTGCTTCTGATAACTTTTCCCAATGAATAAAACCTAAACCTCTAGCTGCACCTCGTCGTACACTAAAAGAAAAGTCATTTGCTGCACTATCTAATAATATTTCTAACCCACGAGGGTCACCAATGCCTGCTAATGCTCTTATTGCCCAAGCTCTAGCACCATAGTTATAACCATCAAGTGTTTCTAAGACTGGAAGTACCGCAGGTTCTCCTATTTCGACTAATCCATCAACTGCTGCTACTGCTGCACCTGGGTTATTATAGCCCAAGACCTTAATTAATATTGGGATAGCTTCTTCTATGTGAGCTGCTGCTAAATCTTTAACTGCATCTATTAAGCCTTGAGAAGAGTCTGCTTCTTCAACTGCTCGGATGAGTTGATTGTCTATTGTTGAGGCTTGATTGTTCATTCTTAGGGACTAGAGAGTAGGGAATTAGGGAATAGGGAGTAGAGGGCAGTAGGAAAGTAGTTAAAATATGAATAATATATATTCACGAGGGGCGATAATCACTCTTAACATTATTTAATTTTACTAATTATCCATAGCATTAAAGTATTGCATAAGTATGGAATTATTGTTGAGAAATGGTATAGCACTTATTAGGAAATGGGAGGAAAGTTAGTATATTCGTTTTTGAAAAACAGGATAACATTTTTATTATACCTAATTAATGAGACTTAAATTACTTCTAAAAAAATCTTTTTGTAGTTACTCCTGAGCATAAATATTTTATAAAAGTGAGTCCATTAAAGTCATTACCCCAATAGCCTCATCTGATAATATTTGACTTTTAACTTTTGGATTTATGGTGAGGTGATGTTCTAAAAGTCCTTTCAGAGCAATTAATTTCATACTATTTTCGGCTAAGGTTTCTGATATTGCCTTAGCTGCTGGTAAATAACCGATCGCTGCTAAATCTAATAGTGCAGACCGTCGTAACTGTAAATTGTCACCCTCTAATGCTTTAGTCAAATATTCTCCATATACGGCCTCTCCTGTAAGTTGATACAGAGACCTAGCAGCAGCATATTGGACTTTTTCTGCCGGATGTTCTATAAAAGGCTTAATTAAAGAAATTGCTTCTGTAGCTCGAAGTGTTCCCAAGGCTTCGATAATATCTTCGTAGGGTTGAATCAAATGAGGTTTACCAGGAATCAAAACAGCAGTTTCGACACCTCCCTCTAAAAGTTTGATTAACGCCGGAATACAACTAGAGTCTCCTAACATTCCCAAGGCTTCTATTGCTGCTTCCCTTACATAATAGTCAGAACATTCTAAGCATTCTATTAAAGCAGGTACAGCTTTTTTATCTTCTAACTTACCAAGGGCGCGAGCAGCATTTCGTCTCAAGGGATATCCACCGTCTTCGGTACGGTCAGACTCATCTTTCAGTGCAGCAAGTAAACCATTAATAGCATCAGGAGTATTAACTCTAAACCTCCCTAACCACCAAGCAGCATAATATCGTTTACCTAACTCTTCATGGCATAGGTTAGCGATCGCCTCTTCTACAGTTAGAGACTCGCCATTTTCTGATACTTGTTCTGATGATAATTCCAAATGTTGCTGCTCCATTTTTATCTGTATAAGGTCTTCTTACTTCCGTCTTAAAATAAAAACAAAAAAATACTGATAGATAGCTACTGATTAAAGTTAGGACATTTTTCAATCCTCAAACCCTTTGACAGTCTGCTGTTCCCTGTTCCCTATTCCCTATTCCCTATTCCCTAGCGCGTAGCGCTGTAACTGTTAACTGAAATAACGATGCCCGGAAAGATTAACAAATACTAACCATAGGCCAGTACCTATATACCTGTCCGGGCTACGTTGAATATTAGCTCACGGTAGTTAACTTAGTGAATCTTAATTTCACATTCACCACCTAGTTACTGTGCCAACTATTAGCTAAGAGCGTTAATAGCGTAATCAATATAGTTGTTAGCTTCAGTTGCAGGCTGACCAGTAATACCATGGTTAGCTTTGATATACTTTAGAGCTTCAATGTACCAGCTAGGAGACAACTCGAAAGTCTTGTTAATTTCATCAATTCCTGCGATGAGTATCTCATCCATAGGACCTGTACCACCAGCAATTAGACAATATGTCACCATTCGGAGATAGTAACCAATGTCACGGGAACACTTTGCTTTTCCTACTGGAGTAGAAGCAAAGTTAGGTCCTTGAGTTGTAGTAGTGTAGGGATACTTGTTGTAAACTGCTTGAGCAGCTCCATCAATCAAGGTTTGAGATTTCTCAGTCAGAGCTTTAGCAGCGTCTAAGCAAGCAGCAGCACGGCCGAAACGACCAAAAGCAGCATTGATTTCTGTATTAGTTAGAAAGCGGCCTTGAGAATCAGCAGCAGTTACTGCTTCAGTTAGAGGAGTTTTCATGTTTGAGGTACTTCCCTTATGATTGTGAGTACAATTTTTGGTACAATTTTAAAAGCTGTAGAGATGCTAAGGTGCATCCTTACAAAAAAGTTTTTTACAGTTTTTTTAAGCAACTGCAGCAGCAGCGCGGTCGAAGTAGCCACCAATCTCAGCAATTAGAGAGGCGCAATCTCCAGGAGTAATACCATTAGGATCGTTAGCAATAGCAATAGCTGCATCTTTCATTTTTTGTACACCTAATGCTACAGAAGTACCAGGAGTTCCTAGAGCTAAGTATGTTTCACGGAGACCATTGAGACAACGGTCATCTAGTACACTTGCATCACCAGAGAAAATAGCATAAGTTACATAACGTAGAATGATTTCCATGTCACGCAAACAAGCAGCCATACGACGGCTTGTATAAGCATTTCCACCAGGAGCAATTAACTGAGGCTGCTCTGCGAATAAGGAACGAGCTGCATTAGCAACAATAACTGAAGCGTTGCTAGTAATACGGTTAACTGCGTCTAAACGCTTGTTGCTATCTGCAACCATTGCGCTTAAAGCGTCAATTTGGCTAGCAGTAACAAAATCACCTCTGGCGTCTGCCTGGGAAACTACTTTTGTGAAAGCATCAAACATTGATAAATTCTCCTAATTCGCTTTTTTTTTAGTTGCTTTTCGATGCTATGGGTATTTTTTTAGTTTTTCAGGCTAAGTGTCCATGCCTGGAAAAGTAAGACTAGGACTTTTTCATAATCCTGAGAAAATCTGACACTTTTTATGAGAAGCCTTTCAACTTCATTAATCAGTGGTCTTTTTGATTTTCCCCTATCTTTTAAACCCTTCAGATATTCTTTATACAATGCTGTTGTGTTTTTGTTTATTACAAATTATTAACAAACTTTTCTGAAGCTGGAAACTTAGGCAGGATTCAAGGCCAATTTCCTTTCTAGGTCAAATAGAAAGCCATGAATGTATTCTTCTGTCCATTCTGGGCCATAAAACCTCGTAAACATACCCCTTGCTGGATCTTTCTCGGCTCGATACCTTAAATATCGCAGTTGGGCTTCCTTAATTTCTGCTAATTTTTCTGGATTAGTAATGGGTTCTGCTTGCTTTACAAAAATTAAATAAGCTTGCAGGTAATCTTTGAATGCCTCGAAAACTCTTGTCTCAACTAACTCGGTTTTCTCTGGACGAGTCCAAAGAAAGGCTGGAGAAAAGAATGGGATTGCTTCTTCTGGAAAATCACCTCCCCAAGGTAAATATTTCTGATGTTCTTGGAAGGTCTCCCATATTGGCTGAGTATACTTTTTTTGATAGTTAGGGTCATCCCGAAATAAGGGCTGCATATCTATGGCGATTAAATGTCCCCCTGGCAAGGTAACGAGGTCTGCTCCAAAAAAGGGCAAGTCATAATTAAGGTGAGGAAATATAACAAAATTTAACACTTGCAGCGCACTGCCGCCTTGGACATGAGCTGCTCTAATTTGTCGGAGTTTGGGACTACAAGAGGCATAACTGGTTGTCTCGACTTCTTGTTCTTTTTTGCCTTTGCCAGTCATAGCAACTTTATGTTCAAATCCAGAGGGGATAGGATAAGGTTGTAGTTCTAGTTCTTGCTTTAGTTGAGTTAAAGCATAATCTAGAAAAGGTTGATACAAATTCACAATATTTTTAGTAGGTGTCATTTCAGTTATCAGTTATAGCGCTACGCGAAACGGGAATAGGGAATAGGGAATAGTAGACTAATAAAGGGTTTTAGGATTTAGAAATGTCAAGAGCCTTAATGCGTAGCACTATATCAGTTATCAGTTATCAGGTAAGTATTCAGCTATTAGCACCTCAGCAGTCAGCTAATAGTCAAGCCAAAGTACAAGACTAATTCTAATTAAAATTAGTTGATGACCTTATTTCTTTGCTGATGACTGAGAGCTGACGGCTGTTTGCGCAGCATTCCGCAGGAAATGCTTACATTATCAATACCTCCAGTTTCCCCAGGAGGGAAGAAAATGTGAAATTTCCTTTTTTATCCCTTTAAAATGGCATAGCTGTTTTTTTCTCTTCAATAATTAAAATTACCTATTCTGTAATATTTTGAGGGAAGAAAATGTGAAATTTCCTTTTTTATCCCTTTAAAATGGCATAGCTGTTTTTTTCTCTTCAATAATTAAAATTACCTATTCTGTAATATAAGGATTGGCTAAAATGAATTTTTTTATTCTCTTGATCGATTGAATATAGCGAAGTTTCTTCACCATCTTACCCTAAGAGAATCTCCGATTTTTTCCCATAAATGGAGAGGCTTTACACCTTAATTTTTTGGTAAAAAATGAATGGAGAGAGGGGGAATAATTGGGAAAATTATCAAATTTATCCCATAATTCCATAATTATTTTTTAGGGATTACTATCAATAAAAATCAGTTCACACCTCTCTGAAATTGTTGAAGAGGTGTGAGTTAAATTCTTAAGTTAATAGTTAACAAAGTCATCAAGCTGTAGTAGGAACTGCTAATGGTACAGCATCTTCAAATAAGAATTCGTAGAGAAATTTTTCTGACCATTCATGACCAAAATAACTACTAAATAATCCTGATGCTGGGTCTCGTTCAGCACTATATTGATCGTAATCTTTTTGGGCTTTAACTATCTTTTGAATCTCTGCTTCTGTCTCAATAATTTCTGCTTGCTCTAACATTTGCCAATAGAAACGAATGTAATCTTGATAAGCTCGAAAAAAAGTAGTTTGTACTGTTTCTACATCTGTCTTGGCAAATAATAAATATTTAGAAAAATATTGATTGGCATCGTAAAACTTCATTTCTAAGTTTTGAGCAAAATCATTATATTTCTCTCGTAGCGATCGCATTGGTTCTATATACTTATTCAAGTACGATTCTTCTTGAAATAAAGGTTGAATGTCTAATACTACGATAATTTTATTTTTGCCGAAAGATAATAAGTCAATCCCTAAAAGTGGAATATCATAGTGGTAACTAGGATAAATTACACTATTAAATACTTGAGCTGCTGCTCCTGCATCAATGTAGGTATAACGTATTTTTCTCAGTTCCGTACACTCGTAACACCAACTTTGAATAGTGGCTTGATTTTTGCCTCTATTACTAACGTTAGCTTCTAAACCAGCAGGAATTGGTCGGCTGCGTAGGTCAAATTTACTAAATAACTCTTTTTCTAAATGTTCAAGAAATGGTCTATACATCGATACTTATAGTCATATATTAATTCGTTTCCGACAATAATAGATGGCCATCACCAGAGTCTCATTTCTTAGAAACAAAGCAACAATCCTTCATAAAGTCAAAAGTCAAAATTTTAAAGTCAATCAGTAGAGTTTGCTGAATAAAGTCTTTTGTTGAAATATGATAAATAGGAAATGGGCAATAAGTTTGACTGTTAATTTTTCTGCTTTTCTTCTAACATTTTTGCTTGAGAAAATGTAAGCATTCTGTAGGAAGAGCTGATGCTTACCTATTGACTGACTAAACTTACTCCCTATTTATTTTAGTTTGTTTCTTATTCAATAACTAAACTGGGATGATTTTTGCTCAGGAAAAAATTTTTGATTTGAGTTTTTATTTTGTCGTTTGACTAATCATAATTACCTGAGCTTTTGTCATTTATTTCTGATGGTAGTT
>NZ_LGSU01001181.1 GCF_002260545.1 Hydrocoleum sp. CS-953
GATGAGAAGAACCCAAAGTCTACTCCTAGAAAATTAGAAATTATCAAATTAAGTACATTCGATAATTTATCTATCTAAAAAACAACAGTTAACATTACAAATAGAATTTACGCATTCTGATTATTATAAAGAAGTTTATGGCATATTTAAAAGCCAAACATTTAACTGAAGCTGAGAAAAAACGGGATGAGAAGGTAGCAAAGTCTACTCGTAATTTAGTCTTTGTCAATGACAAAATCAAATTTCAGTCAGAAGAAGATTTGGAAAATTATATAGAAGAAAATTTTAACCAGATTTTTCCAGGCTTAGTTTTGATTAAGCGTCAGCATACTATTAATACACAAAGATGTGATTTACTATGCTCTATTCAATCAGTTAAACAACCTGTGATAATTGAGTTGAAAAATGAAGAGGATAGGGGTTTAATATCTCAACTTACTAGGTATAGAAAAGCTTTACTGATAGAAAAACCTTTTGCAGAACAAATAGATTATTCATTACCTGTGAAATTAATAGCAATCGCTCCTATTTTCCATGAGGATAATTATGCAGATAAGGAAGCTTCTAAGTTTGACGATAATTTTTGTTTGTGGCAGTTTAGGATTGATATTGAAGAGAATCAAGAGATTGCTCAATTTAATCTTTCAGGAAAAACTTATGATATTCCTTATCCTATATTTGGTTTACCAGGAAAAAATTTAAACTCTGAATCTTATAGTAAAAGTTTAACTAGCTTTGCTTTTGAATTTTATTTGAGACTAGATAAAAAATACGAGAAAAATTTTCAAGCTTTACGAAATAAATTAATTGGTCAACCAAAAATTAAAGAGATGGTTAGCACGAGCTATAGAAAAGTATTGTACGGAACAGGTGAAGGAAAAAATCATAAAAAGTTGGCAGAAATTACTAATACTTCTGGAAAAGATGTATGTTTATTTTTGTGGTTGCCGACATCTGTAGATACAAAGTCAGAGAGACCAGTCGCAAGATTTGGATTGGTTTTAAAAAATTCTAGTAATCCTTTATCTAATGATTCTGTTGTTGAGTGGTTAGTATCAACTAAAGACACTTTGAATAGCAAAAATACACCCAATATTAATTCAGAAGTAGCTGCTTATAATAGAGATGGTACATTAAAATGGAGTAGAGCAAATTTATATTTAGCTAACGTGACTTTTCGTTACACTCAAGACTTAGCTAAATTAGAGGAGTGGAAAAGAGTAGCTAAAACATCTAAGTCTAAAGCATTAAACCAGGTCGTTAATTCCTATCAAAATAATCCGACATTCTTGTTACTAATGTATGTTTTAAAAGGTCTGACACCAGAAAATATTACTGATGAAGATAGAGCTTGGTGGGAGTCATATAAAACACAAACTCCTACACATTTGGGTTGGTATATTGATTTAGCTATTAAAGCTTGGAATTATAGGATTAAGTAAAAGCAGTTTAACTCACTATCCTATTGTTCAGTTTGCCAAATAAATGATGTAAATTAAATTGAAAATTGAGTATTTTTATGTTGTGGATAATAGCTTTAAATCTATAAAATAAAAAATTGATAGGAAGGTTATATTATGAGTAAAACAAAGCCTATTTCTGAACAATTAAAACCTATTTTAGAAAATGGCGATCGCGACAGCTAAAATCCTTTCATAGGAAGAAACACTTGTCTCAATCTCAAGTGAAACAACTATAATTCGGCTTTGCTGAAAAAGTCTGTTTTCAGGAGTAGGGGAGTAATTTTTTTGCCCAACTATGCTAACTTTTTGAGAATGAACAGCTAAAAACCAGGTACTTTTTCAAAACTTAAAAATGCACCTTATTTCTCTGTCAATGCTTTTATATTTAATCAGGAGAGGAATAATTAGCTAATCCTAATTAATTCCTCAATACTTTTCTTGTTAATTTTCCACATCTCCTCTTCTTCCCAAACCCATCTACTATCTACCCGTTCCACTGTACCGTCCAAATTAAACATAGTTACTGTTGCTAAAGTCTCAATCCATACAGTCGCTCCACAAGGATGAGGCTCATCTGGTCGATAAACAATGCGACAAGGACCGTGAATCTCCATTTCGTGACCCTTACTTAAAATCTTAGAGCCACGTTGGGCAGAAAGTACATATTCGTCTTTGGCTTGAGGATCGACCTTTTTGAGCTTTCTATTTTTCTCTATATTAGGTCGATTAAAATGAAGGGTATTTTTACCACAATGGCGCAGAGGCAACCAATTGGGTTTGGGGCCGCGTTTTTTACCAGAGATTCTTGGTCTTCCTTTGTATAGAGGAATTCCCCAAGTCCGACCATTAATTTTCCGAGCGCCTTGAATCCGACCTTCCTTGACTAAAACTCGGACTCGTTGGGCAGAAATATTCAATAAAGAAGCAGCTTCAGTTGTACCAACAAGCATAATATTTAACTATTGCGTACAACAGAATAATACCAAATAATACAAAAATTACAAAGCCATACATTTGGGTGCTTCAGATAAAAATGTTTTTGTTAATCTGGGATTTCCTGAAAAAAACAGAGTGTGCGGAAAGGAGTAAGATAAAAAACTCCCAAAAAGATTTTTCTGCCTAAGAATTCTACATTTGTTCTAGCCAGTAAATCCAGGTAGAAAATCCAACTTATCTCTTGTACAGCATACATTGTGCCGTTTTTTCAAAGGGGAAGTTCAGGTATACTATTTAATTTAATAGCCTACGGCTCAAAATTAAAAATTAGCTAGATTCTTAATTAAATATGTGTTAATTTTTACAATAAAAAATAACAATGGAACAAATTAATTATCAACAATTAAAAGCACAAATAATTACAATTTTAAAGATAAATCCCGATATAAAAGTTTATGGTTTAGATGAGCAAGTAGAAAAACACGACAGTAGAAGCATTGATGAAAATCTTTTGTCTGATGAATGTTTAAGAGCTTATTCTTGGTCAATAAATTATCTTAGTCAATGTAGATATACTAAAGAAATCTCATTTAGAAGCCCAATAAACGTTTTACAATTAAGTCAAGATATTAGTAACTGGAGTAGTACAGAAATACCTGAAGGTGTAGTAATAGTAGCCTTGAAAAGGTTAAATAAAGAATTCTACAAATATCAAGGTGATGTAGTTACTAATGTAGCTACGAAACAAAAACTCTACAACTTCAAAAAATCAAACTCTGAGTTTTACTGGAAATCAAACATTGTGAAATACTCCTCACTTAAAGACGAAATGGAGTTAATTTTAAAAGAAAATCAAACGTTATGCACTAATGGAATGTCGGCTAGTCTTAACTATAGGGATAGGGAAAGCCTTTGTAAGCCCATTGGTTTAGAACAATACTATTAGTCAAAAGCTTGGTTGAGTAATTGTATATTTATAAAAAGTTTCACCATGGGTTCCTATGGATTGAAACATTATGCAGAAAACTGGGCAAGAAACTACATCTGCAATGGCGCTCTAATTGCAGCAGCTATACATAAGGGAATTGACTATAAACCTCTTGGGGGAGCAAATGTTTTACTACCTATTTCTAAGAAAACTTTTGGGAAAAAAGTTGATGCCCGTAGAACAGTTACCGACTATAATACTTTTTATAATGGAGCCGTTCCAGAATCTATTCAATTTGTTTAGTCATCTATTAATATTCCAATCGCTGAAAATTAAAAGTTAGCAAAAAAACAGCCAGGAAACTTAACTTCCTAGCTAATAACTTTTAACAAAAAAACCTCAACTTCCCATAGTTGGAGGTTGCGCCGGAATAGAAGCAATTATTGCATCTATCACTTTAGCGATAGGCAAAATACGCATTCCTAAATCTGGCGGTTGCTGACCTTTGGGAATAATTGCCTTTTTAAAACCCAACTTAGCAGCTTCCCTTAATCTCAACTCCAACTGAGACACAGGTCGGACTTGACCACCCAACCCTACCTCTCCCAATAAAACAGTTCGGGGGTCAACTACCCGGTCGCGAAAACTAGCCACGACAGCAATAGCTATTCCTAAATCTGCGGCAGGTTCTTCCACACTCAAACCTCCCACAGTTGCTACATAAGTATCTAACTTTGATAAAGGAATGCCTACCCGTTTTTCCAGAACTGCCAAAATCTGTTGTAACCTACTACTATCAATTCCAGTAGTAGAACGTCGAGGGGAACCATGACTTGCCGGACTTACTAAAGCTTGAATTTCTACAACTATTGGGCGGGTACCTTCCATTGACACAACCGTAGAAGTTCCTGAAGAATATTCATCTCTACTGCCGAGAAATAATTCTGATGGATTTAATATTTCTTTTAAACCATTAGCCACCATTTCAAACACTCCAATTTCGTGAGTAGCACCGAAGCGATTTTTCATAGAGCGCAACAAACGGTGAGAGGCAAAGCGATCGCCTTCAAAATATAGAACTGTATCTACCAAATGTTCTAAAACACGCGGACCTGCTAAAGCACCATCTTTAGTTACATGACCGACTATTAATAAGGTAATATTTTCTCTTTTTGCCACTTGCATCAAAGCGGAAGTACATTCCCGAACTTGAGCAACCGAACCAGGAGCAGAAGTCAAAGAAGCAAAATAAATAGTTTGAATACTGTCAATTACTGCTAAATATGGTTTGAGAGATTCCAACTCTCTTAAAATTACTTCTAAATCTGTTTCTGGCAATAAAAATAAATTTTCCTGAGAAGTTGTAGGAGAATCTTTTATAGATTCAGAATTGCCATTATTTTCTTGACTTTCATTTGAAGATAAATTCTTATCCATCTCAATATTTGAAACATTATCCTTATCCTCTCCTTCTACTTCATTATCCTTATCCTCTTCTTCTACTTCATTGAAATTGACAATTAAACGTTGGGAACGTAATTTCACTTGTTGTCCAGACTCTTCCGCCGACACATACAAAACCCGACATCTACTAGACAACTGATTAGCCACTTGTAATAAAAGAGTAGACTTACCAATACCAGGTTCTCCACCAATCAACACCAAAGAACCAGGAACAATTCCACCACCAAGCACTCTGTCTAATTCTTCAAAACCAGAAGGCATTCTCGACAAAGTTTGGTCAGAAATCTGAGATAATAAAAAAGATGCCCTTGGTTGACCAGAAGAATCATCTCCTTCAAATGTTTGAGAACCAATACCAATATCAGTCAGCCCTAATCTTTGTAGAGCATTTGTAGTTGATTGTTCTATCTCCTCTTTTAGAGAATTCCAAGTATTACACCCAGGACATCTGCCCAGAAATTGGGAAGACTCATACCCACATTCTGTACATACATACTTTGTTTTCTGTTTTGGCATTTCTTAAAATAAGTTAATATTCACCAGCAAATATAAAAAAATTTTGCTCTTCTAGGGTAGCCATGATAAATTACTACAAAATAAACTCTGTAATCACTGCTATGCAAGGATTATGGAAATACAAAAAAGCAATTCTAATAACAATCAATTTTCCTAAAGGTTTAATCCTCTGCTATTTAAGGATTTAAGTTTATTGAAACTACTAAGAAGCTATAACCAGTCTAGGAGAGCCAAAAATTTCAAGTTTAACTAATTCTAAGCTTAGGAGTAGTATAGCTAAAAAAGAATTGGTTAGGACTTAGACTAGATTATGAATCTGAGACTGGGAAATGTTTTTTCCACTGTTCCCTGTTCCCTCCTGTAAAAAATGGTAATTTCTACTGTTATTTTGATGATAGAGTTAAAAAAATTAATATAATCATAAAGCTTAGTTAAGGAGATTTAGGAAAAATGGAAAATAATAAAGAAAAAATATTGGTTGTCGATGATGAAGCAAGTATCCGTCGTATTTTAGAAACTCGGCTGTCAATGATTGGCTATGATGTTGTTACGGCTGCTGATGGGGAAGAAGCTTTGGAGACTTTTCACAAGACAGAGCCAGATTTGGTGGTATTGGATGTAATGATGCCAAAATTAGATGGTTATGGTGTCTGTCAAGAGTTACGGAAAGAGTCAGATATTCCCATAATTATGTTAACTGCTTTGGGAGATGTTGCAGATAGAATTACAGGTTTAGAGTTAGGTGCTGATGATTATGTAGTGAAGCCTTTTTCTCCAAAAGAATTAGAAGCCAGAATTCGTTCAGTATTACGTCGGGTAGATAAAAATGGGGCTAATGGTATTCCTAGTTCTGGTGTTATTCAAGTCAGTAGTATTAGAATAGATACTAATAAGCGTCAGGTTTATAAGGGTGATGAAAGGATTAGACTTACTGGTATGGAGTTTAGTTTGTTGGAGTTATTGGTAAGTCGTTCTGGAGAACCTTTTTCTCGTTCTGAAATTTTGCAGGAAGTGTGGGGTTATACTCCAGAGCGTCATGTGGATACAAGAGTTGTGGATGTTCATATTTCTCGGCTTAGGGCTAAGTTGGAAGAAGATCCAAGTAATCCAGAATTAATTTTAACTGCACGAGGTACTGGTTATTTATTCCAACGCATTACTGAACCTGGTGAAGTTGGTTGAAATACAGGGAGGGAGTAGGGAGGAGTTGACAAGGGTAAGTTTTTTACCTTTTACATCAAAGCAGTATAGGAAGTTTGGGGTATAAAAGAAGCACGTTTCTGTTGAGATTATATACTGAATAAAAGTCTACTGATCCCTTTATTAAAAACTTACCCCTATAATATAGGGAGTAGGAAGAAAGAATTGATGAATAAGATTACGATAATTGATTTGATTTTTTATTATTTGAAGATATAGCAATCTGCCCATTGGTTGTAAAAATTTTTATAATAGTTAATTTGAGCTAAAAACTTTGAAAATTCTGACTCCTGACTCCTGACTCCTATCAGAGATACTAATAACTGAAAATATGACTCAACCAGACCAAAATAAAGTATTACGAATGCTCCCGATAATAACAGGAGGATTAGGTGGAACTTTACTAATGATTAATCGATTTTTCACCCCTAATCTTTTAGCTTCTCAAGCTCGTTCCGATGTAGTAGGAGTGATTTTAAGTGCTTTTTTAATTTTGACTGGTTTACTCTGGCAACAAATACAATCACGCTCTCCTGATACTGTTAAATTAATTGGTGAATCAGGATTTGAATTATTACCAGAATTATCAGAAATAGCTAAAACTGAACTTGCTTGGGCTTCTAGTTTATTATTAAGTAATACAGTAACTAAAACTATTATTATTTGGTATGAAGGGAAAGTTTTATTAAGAAGAGGAATTTTACCATCTGAATCACAAGTACAACCAGGAGCTATTTTAAAGCGAGTTTTGGAGAAACAAAAACCTATTTATTTAGTAGATTTAAAAGTCTATCCAGGTCGTATTGAATTTAATTATTTACCAGAAAATACCCAAGGTGTAATTTGTCAACCTATTGGCAATAATGGTGTAATGATTTTGGGTGCAAATGCTCCTCGCAGTTACACTAAACAAGATGAAAATTGGATTTCAGGAATAGCAGATAAATTAACATATACTCTATCAAAAAAATCTGGATTGTTTCATTTTTAATAACCACCTGTATGTGGAAATTTTAATCATTGTGGGGAGAGTAGGAAATGAGGATAAAATAAAACTTGAGGGTTTAATATCCTCAGAGAGTACAGAATGATTTACCTTTCTATTCTATATATAGC
>NZ_LGSU01001182.1 GCF_002260545.1 Hydrocoleum sp. CS-953
GGATTGCTATATATATTATATACAGTTGAAAATCTATTATCATTCTTGAAATGTGCAACCCCCATTATTGGGAGAAGCTTTCAACCTAGATTCAATTAATTATCAATTATCCATCAGATTATATTGTGTCAATCAAATCACTAGACAAATTTCCAAACAACTGAATTTAATATAGATTATTCCCTAAGTTTTTTCGGCGCTCTCTACGCCACCAACGGATTAGTTTTAACCCCACAAAATAACTTAATATTCCTCCTATTATACCCATTACCAAACAACCTAAAAACAGAGACATGACAAATTGAGTTCCATATTGCATTAACTCTGAAAATGAAAATATACTTTCAGGTACAAACTCTTGTTGACAGTTAAGTAACCATCGACCAACTTGAAAGTTAATTGCATATATTGGTAAATAAGTTAAGGGATTACTTACCCAAGTACCAGCAGCAGCTGCAATTTTATGACCTTGGAATAGGGTCGCTAGTGCTATACCAACTATGGTTTGCAGACCAAAGATAGGAAATAATCCAGCAAAGACTCCTAGTGCTAAACCTCTAGCAATATATTCGGGAGTCCCCCGCATTCGGATAAAGCGCCAGTATAAATATCGCCCGTATCTATGCAAATGGGGTAGTTTATTTCTTTGTGATGGAGATTTTTCTGTATTTAGCTTAGGTAGTAGTTGCTGAGGAATTTCTGAGATATTTTTGAACATACTCAAATAAGTTTACTTTTTCTAAATATTATATATAGCTTTAAGCAAACAGCTACCCTCTTAACCAATGGATAATGGATAATTGATAATTAATCAATCCGGCTTTATTGCCTCTCCTAAATAATAGATCATTGATAATGAATATTGCGTTCCACAAATATGTTGGCAATAGTCGAAAAGCTTTTCATATCGGCGACAGCCGAAAACAAAAATAATTATCAATTATCAATTAATGAACTGTTGCCTACTATATGCAAAAAGTTTATATCTTTTTCACGCTTCTGTCTAATAAAAGAAATAAATATCTATTGTACCAAAATTTGTACTGAGGGCTATTTGCATATTCTCTAATGCTTTAACTAACCATTGAGATTTTTTTTGTGTAGAAAATTTGTAATGGTTAAACAAAATTGCAAATCGTTTCTCTAAGTTTGGTCTAACTAATTGACATACTAATAGGATTTTTAGTAGTAGTCCTATTGTTATTACGGGTCCTAAATTACTAATCAGATTAATAAATAAGAAATGTTCTGGTTGCTTTTGATTACGCAAAATAAAAAAGCTTAATAATTTATGACAGGTCTTAATCATTAAAAATTCACTTAATAGCTCATCATCACTATCAGACATCATGGTTTGTAAATATTTGTATAGTTTATCTTGAAGCTGAACTCGAATCTGATGAGGTGCAACATCAAAAGATGTAATTAGGTACTCATAAAAATTGTCTTTAAAACAGTGATATGTTTTTCGGANCACTATCAGACATCATGGTTTGTAAATATTTGTATAGTTTATCTTGAAGCTGAACTCGAATCTGATGAGGTGCAACATCAAAAGATGTAATTAGGTACTCATAAAAATTGTCTTTAAAACAGTGATATGTTATGGGTAATGTACTATAAGCTAAAAACCGTTTAGCATAATTTCTATAAGTTTCATTACCTTCTACTTTACCTACAAATTGTTTGATTGATAATAAGAGTTCGTCATTTGATAATAAGGTGGGATTTTTAACGGATTGTAATTGTTTAGTAACTATAGAGCTTTTAAGTTTACTAAGCTGTAGTCGGGCTTGTTGAGTAACATAATGGGATAAATTAATTTCATATTGTTTCTGTTTTTGCATTTGCATTTTTCTGATTACTTGTTGATGTTCTTTACTACTATTTGGATTAATCAATAAATATTTATATAAATATGGATAATGGTAATGGAGATTTTCTAAAGGTTGATTGAAATTGTTATTACTATCATTTTTATATGATAGATTCATTAGTTCTACTATACGTTTTAAGCTCAAATACTGTTGACTATGAGTAAAATTTCTGACAAGTTCTAGCATTTTTTTTGTGTGGCGAGAAGTATAATAGGAAGATTCAGATTTATCGCTCGCTTGTTTAAAGAAAGTCATTAGTTTTTTTAAAGCGTTTTGTTTGTCTTGAGGTAGTTGCTGATGATTTATCAATATATAACAGCAACGATTCAAGATATAATTGAATTTTTCTTGGCATTCTGGGAATTCTATAATTTTCCTTAGCGCTGTCGATATTTCTGGAGTTTGGTATGGGGAACATTGAATAAATAGTATCCGAAATCGCTCAATAATTTTATCGATGGATTCTGTTGAAACCAGTTCTAAAAAGTGATGATAAATCTTTTGTTCTTCTACACTTATTTTTTGCTTGTCGGAATATGTAGTGATGATTTTTTGACTTTGATATTTCATGGATATATGCCTCCTGGAAAAAATAATATTGTTGTTAGTGCAGCTTGGTAGAAATAATCCGCGAGTTAATCATTAGATTTGTCGCTTTATCAAATAAAAATTTTTGTCTCTCAACTTTATTGAGTTACAAAGCATTTTAATTTCATATAGTCATATCTCAGTAAAAATACGATTGTTAATAACCTGATTATTGACCATAACATAGTCAAAGAAACAAAGTTGTCGATATCGACAGTAAAGATCGACAACTTTTTGATAAATTCAAAAATTATTGTAGGGTAATATATTCAGCATAAATTGAGTTAAAATCGACAAAAGTATTGTTGAAATTTGTCGATCTTCGACAACATTAATTATCATAGATTGTGGTAAAATAAATATTCTAATGATTGTTGTTGCTATAATTGTTCTCACAGAAAAAAATTAAATTCAGTATCTCCATTCTCCCTATTGCAAGAGGTACTGATAACTGATAACTGATAACTGATAACTGATAATTGATAACTGAAATGACTCCTGGAAATACTATTGCCGCGATCGCTACTGCTATTGTTCCCCAACAAGGAAGTGTGGGGATAGTCAGGATGTCTGGTTCTGAGGCGATGAAAATTGCTAAAATTCTATTTCATGCACCGGGGAAACAGGTTTGGGAGACTCACCGCATTCTTTATGGCTATATTCGCCATCCCCAAACTGGGCAATTAGTAGATGAAGCTTTGTTATTGATTATGAAGGCTCCTCGTTCTTATACTCGTGAGGATGTGGTAGAGTTTCACTGTCATGGTGGAATTATTGCCATACAAGAAGTATTACAATTATGTATTGAGGCGGGGGCGCGACTAGCTCAACCAGGAGAGTTTACTTTACGAGCTTTTTTAAATGGACGATTGGATCTGACTCAGGCTGAAAGTGTTGCGGATCTGGTGGGTTCTCAATCTCCTGCTGCTGCTCAAGTTGCTTTGGCAGGTTTACAGGGTAAGTTAGCTAGTCCAATTCGTCAGTTAAGAGCTGGTTGTCTGGATATTTTGGCCGAAATAGAGGCCAGGATTGATTTTGAGGAGGATTTACCGCCTTTGAATGAATCTGAGATTAGTCAAAAAGTGGATAGTATTTTGGTGGATTTGTCAAGGGTATTAGCAACGGCAAGTCGGGGGGAGTTGTTACGGAATGGTTTGAAGGTGGCTATTATTGGACGTCCGAATGTGGGTAAGTCCAGTTTGTTAAATGCTTGGAGTCGTAGCGATCGCGCTATTGTGACGGATCTTCCTGGTACAACTAGGGATGTGGTGGAGTCTCAGTTGGTGGTGGGTGGTATTCCGGTGCAGGTTTTGGATACGGCGGGTATTCGCGAAACTGAGGATCGGGTGGAAAAAATTGGGGTGGAGCGATCGTGCCGGGCTGCTGAATCTGCTGACCTTGTTTTATTGACTATTGACGGTAAAGCTGGTTGGACGGAGTTAGATGAAGTTATTTATCAACAGGTAAAAAATCGTTTAAAAAATAGTTCTTTGATTCTAATAATTAATAAAGTTGACTTGGTTCAGCAGGAGTTAATTAAATCTATTTATTACCCAGAAACTATTAAAAATGTTGTGACTACAGCAGCTATTAATAATCAAGGGATTGAGGAACTGGAAGCAGCGATTATTGATGCTGTAAATTTGGGTAATGTGCAGGCAGAAAATTTGGATTTAGCTATTAATCAAAGGCAAGCAGCAGCTTTAACTAGAGCTAAGGTGGCTTTGGAGCAATGTTTAAATACTATCAAAAATAATTTACCTCTAGATTTCTGGACGATAGATTTAAGGGGAGCAATTTATGCTTTGGGAGAGGTTACTGGTGAAGATGTAACTGAGTCTGTTTTGGATAGAATTTTTAGTCGCTTTTGTATTGGAAAGTAATTTTTCAGGCGTTGCATAATCTAGATATGAATTATAAATATTTACCTCCTTTCAGACCATGGATGAAAAAAGAATGTTACAAAAACCATGAAAATTATACCCGCGCTTCAGCAACGCCATTTTTCAAAGTTTGGCCTCCTGCTATTTGGCTAAAGATAATGCTCAAACTGAGTTAGGGATTACTTCTGACTTCTGACTTCTGACTTCTGACTTCTGACTTGCGCGTAGCCCTGAGAAAATTATGAGAATTTTGATGACAATTTATGATAAATTGTGATAAAGTTTTACATAACATAACAAAAGAAACACAAAAATAAGGGTAGAAGAAAAAGATGACTGGCTTTATTAGAGGATTGTTTGGAGGAAGCGATAATCAACCAAAGGAAGATTTCTTCCTAGATCAAGATGCTGCAAGTAGTCTAGGTGATGTAGATTTTATGCGGAAATCTAAGACAGTTAAGAGGAGCTATCCCAAAGCAGCAGGTAAAATTAATTTGATAGAAGGAGAGACAGAAAAGGCTGTTTCTTCTATGCAAATAAGAGAAACTGGAGCAGAAACAAAACCTGTTTCCTATTCTGCTCCTCCAGCAACTGCTCCTGTAGCAACTGCTCCTGTAGCAACTCCTCCTACAGCAACTGTTCCTGCAGAAACTGCTCCTGCAGAAACTCCTACTCCTCAATTCGAGCCTGTAATATCTCGTACTCCTGATTCTGGTATGAATATGTTCCGGGACATGGCTCGTAATATCAAGAAAAGGTAATAATTATAATTAGCAGGATTTTGGTTACCAAAGCCCTACTAAATTAATTAAAATATAGCAATCCAATTTAATGTTTGAGATTCTAGCATTGAGCAGATAGATTTATTGCATAATGACAGACTTTCAATAGCTAGTAAGGATTGCTATATTTTTTATTTGCGACTAATAACTTCTTGCCATTCTAACAAGACTGGAAAAGGTATTTTGATTTTTGCTGGTTGGTTAGTTTTTAAGGGTAAAGATAGAAAAATTTTAGCATTTGTTTCGAGGTCAAACAAAACTTCTGGAAATTGATACTCACCCACGTTAGTAGCTGGTGCTTTTTCCGCAAAATTATCTCTAGCTAGGGATATTTTATTCTGACCATAACTAATTTTTAAAGGTTGTGGATGAGTAAATTCTACAGTGCCAGGAAAACCTACTAGGCGCAGATTAATAGTATCTAATTCACCTGATTTTAAACGTTTATAAAATACTACTTGCCAGGGTTTTCTTTCTTCGTCTCTTAAAGTATGTTTGACTTGATAAACTATTTGAGCAGGTGTTTCTTCTATTTCTCGAATTAGAGCATTTGCTGAGTTAAGTTTAAAGCTACCTTGATAAACTAATATCAGGAAAACTAATCCAATTATCAACATAATTTGCGAGAAAAATTGTTTAATCATTTAATTAACTTGCTTAATGTTAATTATTTATGTTTTTATATTTCTGTAGGGACGTTGATGCAACGTCCCTACAGCCTTAACTAGCTATTAGCTTTTAGCATTTCTTTTCCAGGAGGCTTTTCATTTGGGAACCAAACTGTTAACTGATAACTGATTAATTCTCTCCTAAACCTAACTGTCCCCAATAACCAGTAAATATCCGACTGCCATCTTTAAGTACATGAATTTCTAGGAGATCGCTTGCCCAATTTAATTGATTTTTTAAAGTTGGATTAAATACTCTCACTTTTTGATTACTGGAAGAAACTAGAGAATTAGGAGAGTGAATAGCTAAGGGTTCTACAAAAGGTCCATCAATCAAAATATCTAACTGAGATAATAATTCTTTAGCACCAACAGGTGCATTTTTTGATTGTAATTCTCTGAGGGTAAATCCGCTAAAAGACATTACATTTAAACCTCTAGATTTTAATATTTTTGCTAATTCTGCTAGTGCTGATGCTTGTAAAAAAGGTTCTCCTCCAGAAAAGGTAACTCCTGTGTTGCGAGGATTATTTAATATTTTATTTGCTAGTTCTTCAATACTTATTAATTGGTTAATATCAAAAGACCAAGAATCGGGATTAAAACAGCCAGAACATCCCTTTTTACAGCCTTGTATCCATACTACCGCACGACAACCAGGACCATTTACTTCTGACTCATCCACATAACCCATAATATTCAAATATCCTGGTGGAATTTGTACTGGTGTTGTTGTTGATAATTTAGCTGTTAGGTTACTCATATTTGACTCCTTTTTTTTTATTATCAAAAAATCTGAATACTATTTCTGTTTATAACGAACCGGAATGTTTGTATTTTTGTAAATTTCATCTGCAAATTCTTCTAAAATATCTTGATTAACACACTTGAGTTTCTGTACTGCATAAGGGTGAAATTCTGTATGGTTTCCCCTGGCATCTAGTTGATGTTTTAAAGGTTTAGGTCGCGTAGGTGTGTTGAGTTGAATTTCATCAGGTTTTAGAGATTTTATCAAGTTAATATATTCGGCTCTTGTTTGAGGATTCCATGGAGATAATATCATTGTTTGAATAGCTAATTTACCTTGATATTTTTCTCTAAATTCTTGTATTCCTTCCCAGATATCTGAGAGATTAAATGTTTCTGCTGGTCGATTAATTCCTTGTAGTTGTCTTTGATTAATTGCATCAATTTTGATTGATACTCTCTCTGCTAAATTTAATGCTAATCTAACTTCTGGATTGGTTAAGGTTGTACCATTTGTTAATACTAAAATTGGTTTATTTGTTAATTTTTTTGTTTCTTGTATAATCTCTTGTAAGTTCAGAGCTAATGTCGGTTCTCCACTGCCACTAAGAGTAATAATATCTACATCCCACGGTGCAAATTTTTCTAGTTCTAATAATATTTCTTCTGTCGGAACGTAGATTAAGCGATCGCTTGTTTTTTGTTGGATTTCTCCTAGCTGACAGTAAACACAATTGAATGAACAAGTGGAAATTTTTCCTATGGGATCTATGCCTAGGGAGCGACCATATCGCCAAGATTTTACTGGTCCATAAACTGGTATAAATTCATCAGTTGATTTTGTCATCATTTGATTTGATTTTTTATTATCGTATCTATTAATTATTGATGAAATTTACCGAAAAATTAAGGTATAAAGCCTCTCCATTCATGGAGAAAAAAGCGGTTAAGGGATGGCGAGGAGACCTAGCCATATCCAATCAACCAAGAGAAGAAAAAAAAATCCTTGAGCGCCAATCCTTCTATTACAGAAGAGGTAATTATTAATTATTAATAATTAATTGTTCAAGGTTCTATAT
>NZ_LGSU01001183.1 GCF_002260545.1 Hydrocoleum sp. CS-953
AATTAAGAGTTAATAATTAATAATTAAGAGTTGATAGTCAATAATTAATTATTCATTCAACAATTAAGGTTTAAAGCCTCCCCCGATATGGGATAAATCAAAAAAAATCCTTTTAGCCAATCCCCTTCTTTCAAGAAGGGGTAATTATTAATTATTAATTGTTCATTGTTAATTGCTGAAAATCAATTTAGGATTGCTATAATATCTAATTTAACATCTTTCAACTATTAAAAAATTATCTTTGAAGAAGGAATCAGATTTGAAAAATTGAGCGAAAATTAAAACTTACTGTCAAAATAAATTAACTAATATTACTCTTAGTTACTTGGCGGTTTTTTACCGACTGACAAAGATAAATGTGAGCCATTCCGCACGAAAAGCTGACCCCTAATACCTGAATGCCTACTTGTATTTGGTAATTTCTGAAAATTAAATCTTTTAATTGTTCAACAGTTGTTAATATGTAATTTTGAAATAATTTTGAAATAATTTGAATGATTAACTACCTGAAAGGGAAAGTGGCTGATGTCCACAAAGGGAGTGGTCTGCGTGTGACTCTAATTTTAGAGGTTAATCAAATAGGTTATGAGCTACAAATTCTGCCTAGGTTGACTCAAAGTCTACAACCAGGGGAAGACGTCCAAGTTTTTACCCACCAACAAGTACGAGAAGACCAAATAGTATTGTACGGTTTTGGTAATTCCGCAGAAAGAGACTTATTTCGTCAGTTGGTAAGTGTCAGTGGTATTGGGGCACAATTAGCGATCGCTCTTTTAGATACTTTGGAATTACCTGACTTAGTTCAAGCTATTGTAGGGGGAAATACTCGTGTATTAGCTAAAACCCCAGGGGTAGGAGCAAAAACGGCGGAACGTATTGCTTTAGAATTGAAAAGTAAATTGGCCGAGTGGCGACAAGATGCAGGTTTGACTACATCAGTACCAGTGGGAGTTATGCCTGCTATTCAAGAAGAGGTAGAAATGACTTTGTTAGCTTTGGGATATACAGGTCAAGAGGTTATACAGGCATTGCAAGCTGTTAGTAAAGATGCNCCCCAGGGGTAGGAGCAAAAACGGCGGAACGTATTGCTTTAGAATTGAAAAGTAAATTGGCCGAGTGGCGACAAGATGCAGGTTTGACTACATCAGTACCAGTGGGAGTTATGCCTGCTATTCAAGAAGAGGTAGAAATGACTTTGTTAGCTTTGGGATATACAGGTCAAGAGGTTATACAGGCATTGCAAGCTGTTAGTAAAGATGCTAATATGTCCAAAAATACTAATGCAGAAGATTGGATTAGGGAAGCTATTAGTTGGTTGAGTCGCTCTACTCAACTTTGAAGGATTTGTATAGGTATTTATCAGAATAAATATTTATGGTATGATAAGTGATTGTGGTAATTTTTGGCAAGATTAGTAGAAATTAAATATATGGTTCTTAAACAACAGCGCAAACAAGAAATTATGAGTGAGTACCAAACTCATGAAACGGACACAGGTTCAGCAGATGTTCAAGTCGCTATGCTGACTGAAAGAATTAGTAAATTAAGCGCTCATTTAAAAAATAATAAGCAAGATTATTCATCCCAAAGAGGTCTCTTAAAGATGATTGGTAGACGTAAGCGCTTATTGTCATACATCCAAAAACAAAGCCAAGAACGTTATAAAACATTGATTGGTCGCCTTGGTATTAGAGGTTAAAAACTGACCCAAAAATAAGGTTTCAAACCTCCCCTTAAAAAGGGGATGAAAAAAATTAAATTCAGTATTTCAATCCTGATACAACAGTTGCGAGGAATTGATAACTGATAAATGATACCTGAAATGACTTAATAAAACATTGATTGGTCGCCTTGGTATTTAGAGGTTAAAAACTGACCCAAAAATAAGGTCTCAAACCTCCCCTTTTTAAGGGGCTGAAAAAATTAAATTCAGTATTTCAATCCTGATGCAACAGTTGCGAGGAATTGATAACTGATANTTAGAGGTTAAAAACTGACCCAAAAATAAGGTTTCAAACCTCCCCTTAAAAAGGGGATGAAAAAAATTAAATTCAGTATTTCAATCCTGATACAACAGTTGCGAGGAATTGATAACTGATAAATGATACCTGAAATGACTTAATAAAACATTGATTGGTCGCCTTGGTATTTAGAGGTTAAAAACTGACCCAAAAATAAGGTCTCAAACCTCCCCTTTTTAAGGGGCTGAAAAAAATTAAATTCAGTATTTCAATCCTGATGCAACAGTTGCGAGGAATTGATAACTGATAACTGTTAACGCAGTTCCTCCGATAGGAGGCTAACTGATACCTGAAATGACTTATGTCTCCAGAATCATCACGCCAACCTTTACCTTTTGAACCTGCTAAAAGTCGGAAAAAGCAAGGTAAAAAATCATCTTCTTCTCCTAAAATAAAGGCGACAGAGGAATCAAATTATCCTAATGTAAATCAGTCGAAAAATATTAGTAATCAGAAAGGCAAAACAGTTAAAGGAGAAAATTCTATTCCTGAAGTAGTTAGTAGGCGGATGATAAGCCGTATGGTTTTATTATCTGGTACACCTCTACTATTTTCTTTATTAACTTTTGTTTTTAGCTACTTTATCATTACAAATGATATTTTTATACTACCAAACCAAGCAGTTTTGCTAGTTAGTATGGGCTTTTTTGGTTTAAGTGTTATTGGTTTGAGTTATGGTCTTTTTTCTGCTTCTTGGGATGAAGATAAAAAGGGTAGCGTATTAGGTTGGCAAGAAGTAAAAATTAACTTTCAAAGGATGAAAGAAGCTTGGAAAGAAGCTAAATCAAAAAGCTGATTTCGTCGGCATTTCCTATAGAATGCTGCGCAAACATGTCGCGCAGATTTTCCTAGGGAAAATTGAAAATCAAGTTGTGGGCTAGCAAAATAGCTTTAGCGGTCAGCTAATCCTGCACAATGAATGAATGGTATGCAAATAGCTTTTTAGTAAATTTAACTAAGTATTAGTTTAACTTCTACTACTGCCCTGTCAAGCCTTAAATGTTACTTGATAAAAATGGTAGGATGCTGATTTTTCAAAGCTTTTACTTAAAAATCTAATACACCATTTTAAACTTAACGCGCCACTACATTTTTCATCAGAATACAAGAGAACTGAAGCACAAACAAGGATAAGTTTTAGTTTTCAACCTATATAATTCTGTGGCGGAAAATTTAGATTTGGCTCGATAGACTGCTAAAGTTAAGTGATAGGATTTTACCAATGGATAATTAATAATTGATAATTAATCAATCCAGATTAAAGCCTCTCCTAATAACTGATAATTGAGAATAAAAGAGTTTTTTAAATCTCTAATTTTCTCTCCCTATTTCTATCTAAATCATTCACATACTCTAATTATCTATTATCCATTATTCACTATCCATTAGAGAGTGTTTGTAAACTAAAGATTAAGACTGCCAGAGTGCTTAATTTTCGGTGGGTGGGGTGCGGAAAGTTAAATTTTGGCTACAATTCATAGTTATTGTCGCCTCACCCTCCCCACCCTAAGCCAAGATTTAATATTCCTTTTACAAACAGTCTCTTAATCAATTGCCAAATAGGTTTATCCATTATCAATTAATGAAATTAACTTTTAATGGCTGAAAATTACCAACATGCGAATTCGTCCTTTAAAGATAATAAACCTAATAGCTAATAGCTAACCTCTGAATGCTTACTTAGAGAGATGAACAAAATCTCCTCTCTAGGTTGTACTTATCCTCCTAAACTTTATTTTGTAGTTTCTTTAGAGAAGCAAAGTATCATATCTACAGATAAAACAGAACTTTGTATTAGATTTATTAAGAAATTACAAGAACTTTACTGTTTCAACTTATCGTAAAGATAGTCTTAATTGAACCTAGACCTATTCAACCGTAAAAGTAAAAATGATTATAGTAACTAAAATTGGTTCTCCAGAAACAGAGATAGATCGTCTTTGTAACGAACTTCAAACTAATTGGGGTCTAACTCCAGAAAAAATTGTTGGGCGCTATAAAGTTGTCATTGGTCTAGTAGGAGATACTGCAGACCTAGATCCATTACAACTACAGGAAATGAGTCCTTGGATCGAACAAGTAATGCGGGTCGAACGCCCCTACAAACGAGCAAGTCTGGAGTTTCGTCACGGAGAAGCTAGTACAGTAGAGGTATCTACTCCAGATGGACCTGTACTTTTTGGCCTCGATCATCCTCTAGTTGTAGTTGCTGGACCCTGTTCGGTGGAAAATGAGGAGATGATTATAGAAACAGCCCAACGGGTGAAAGCTGCTGGTGCTAGGTTTCTGCGTGGAGGTGCTTATAAACCTCGTACTTCTCCTTATTCTTTTCAGGGACATGGTGAGAGTGCTTTAAATTTGTTGGCTGCGGCTAAAGAAAAAACTGGTCTGGGTATTATTACGGAGTTAATGGATGCTGCAGATTTGCCTATGTTGACTGAAGTGGCAGATGTGGTGCAAATTGGTGCTCGTAATATGCAAAATTTCTCACTATTAAAAAAGGTTGGCGCTCAAGATAAACCTGTACTATTGAAGCGGGGAATGGCTGCAACTATTGAAGATTGGTTAATGGCTGCAGAATATATCTTAGCTGCTGGAAATTCAAATGTAATTCTTTGTGAGCGAGGTATTAGAACATTTGACCGTCAGTATGCTCGTAATACCTTAGACTTGTCTGCAATACCAGTTCTGCGTTCCCTGACTCATTTACCAATTATGATTGACCCTAGTCATGGTACTGGTCGGGCTGAATATGTACCTGCAATGGCAATGGCATCTATTGCGGCTGGGGCAGATTCTCTGATGATTGAAGTCCATCCAAATCCGGCAAAAGCTCTATCAGATGGCCCCCAATCTCTAACACCTGATAAGTTCGATGGGTTAATGCAGGAAATGGCAGTTATTGGTAAAACTGTTAAGCGTTGGCCACAGGCAGAACCAGCTCTTGTATAGGTTTACTCAATGATTGGTTAATTCTCTATGCAATGAAAGCAAAGAATTAACCAATTTTTAGTTATAGCACTATGTCTTTTGGTTAGGACAATAAACTTTTAGTTGTAAGGGTATAAGGTCGATCAACAATTGTTGATTTACTAATAAACATTAACATAAATTTATATATATTGATATAGTTATACTGGTATAGTTGCATAGATTATGCTAAAGTTTGACAAACAGAGCAGTTTGTGGTGTAAAACCAGCCCACTATGTAACCGCTATCCTGATAAGTTACCCCTAGCATGGTCAAGTAATTGAAACTTCTGCGAACGCTGATAACCAAGGTGACAGAAGGGACGTATCGCTGCGCGACATGGAAAGCGGAGCATTCCGGAACGGAAAACGCATTTTTGCCTGTGCAACGTCCGTACAAAGCGTCTACAAGTTTTCTTGTAGATATTGGGGGATAACCTCTCAGCAGGTTAATCTTGCTGTGCATTGTTAACAATTTTTAGCACTCATAGTATCGGAATAGAAGAATCTCCTAATGTATTTGGGTAGGGCTATACTTGAAATTTTATAGTAACAGGACTTACAAAGAGGTAATATATATAGATTGAAAAAACTATAACGTTATAGTTTTGAATACTATTATAGATTGTCTTTGTGTAAGTCCTAAGTAAGTAAAGCTAAGGTATTTGAGAACAAAAAGGTAGTGCGTCAAGGAAGTGTGGTCCGTATGGGGAGACTTCCCTTCCATTTAGAGGAATAATTGTAGGGTGTATCTTTATTGGGAAGTGTCTGCCACCTGTCCTAACTTTTTGGTTGCCCAACCTTTATATCCCAGAGCTTTTAGATTAGATTGGTCAGCCATACCCGACTTATCCCACACTTTGCTGATGCACAACCAACAAAAATTTACCAATGTTAATATAGAAGCCATTTGGTATCTTTACCGGGAAATAAATTTTTGAGGCATAGTTGTCTGTAGATATAGGGTAGCTGCTCAAGAAATGGGGGCAGACTACTTATTCGGCAAAGAATTTACCGAAAAATTAAGGTATGAAGCCTCTCCTTTCAAGGAAAAATAAAAAAAATTTTCCTTTTATTCAATCTTCTTCCTTATTAGGAAGAGGTAATTATCAATTATCAATTATCAATTATCAATTATCAGTTATCAATTATCAATTATCAATTATCAATTATCAATTATCCATTATCCATTATCCATTATTGAAGCCATTTTAAGCTTGTTATTGAACTATTTACCACAGATTATTGAGTGGTTAGGATATAGGAAATACAACGAAAAGATGGAAAAATATTCTAATACACCCTATCTCCCTATTCTCCCTATCTCCCCATCACACTGTCATTTTTCAATAGACCCCAAATGGGTTCTATAAGGCAATTTTTTTCCTTTAGCTGAACCCTGATAGCTAACTACTATGAAAATTGATTATTTTGTTGAGAAATTATACAGTCAATTTGATGCTCAATATTATCAAGTAATTTCTGCAAAGTTAATAAGCTATCTAGTTTAAATGGAGCTAAATGTTGACGAGAACAAACCTTATTGATTTTAACTTGTAGTTGTTTGCCTAATTTAAAGGCATCTTGACTCAACGAAGATAACTGTTGCTGTTGATAAAATCTTAAAGCGGCTCCTCTTAATACTTGTAATGTCGCTTCTTCCCCATATTCTCCAGGCATTACCCTCAAACGTAATAATAAATGATTATTTTGATAAATTCTTTCTATCTCTACTTGCCTAGGTTTTTTAATAGGAATTAAAGACATTTTGGTAAGAATTTTCAGCTCATTAATAAGAGCTTCAATTTTATTGTGTTCTAAATTTTCAACTACAGACTTCAGAACTCCATCTTGACTCCAAAGAATTCTACCTTGGGATTGTTTTTGCTCAAAATAAAGTCTACCAATTCCTGATTCTAAAACTCTCAGTAGCAATTCTTTTAATAACTTTTGAGGATCTAAAGTACCTATAGTTTCTAAAGAAGTAAGTTGGGAAGAACTACCTAAAGATAATTCTAAAATATCACATAGAGAATTTTTTGATGAAGATTGAGCTTCAAATTGAAGTTTTGTCTGTTGTGAATCTTGATTATTTTTGAGAAGACTGCCTTGTTCTGTTGTGTTTTTTGTCTCCAAAGATTGTTTATTTTTTTCAGCCGTAGTAGACTGAGAATTATCAATTTGTTGTTGATTATCCTTGGCTATGCTAACTTTAGAAGCACTAGAACTTTTTGATTTTTGATGACCAATATGGCTTAAATAAGATGAGAGGATTGACCTTTGAGTTTCAGAAGAAATTTCTTCACTTACCAGTGAACAATTTAAGTAAGATAGTAATCTACGGGCATAATCTAAAGCAGAAGAGTCTTGAGGGTCAACTACACCAAGTCTAACTCTGCTGCCTTCTACAGATAGAGGCAAAATTTGATAGTATAAACAGGCTTCAAATGGTAATATATTGTCAATTAAGGCAAATATCTGAGGATTATCCATTTCCTTACATCCCTCATTATCGTGAAATACTAACATTTTTAAGTTGTTGATTTGAAACTAATAGAAATTATGTCTTTTATGACCGAGATTAAGATAGGCATTCACTTTCTCCACTAGAATTATTGAAGTTGAGTTAATAATAAGTTTGAGAATAATAACTT
>NZ_LGSU01001184.1 GCF_002260545.1 Hydrocoleum sp. CS-953
GCATTATACTTGTTAAGTATCTATTCCTATATCAGCCTTTTAAATAGGAAAGATAACATTAGTAATGCTGACTGACATGAACAAGAAGTTGGTTATGATATTCAAAATTTTAAGAAGTTTATGAAAATCAATGAGTTTTCCATAAGAGGAAGTAGAAAACATAAATTATGATAGGATAAAACTCAGATTATGCAACCATTGATTGACACAATTTATCTTCCAACTCTTCTTCTTTTTGTGCCATCTCCAAAATTGCGGCTTTAATTACACTGCGAGTGTCAAAACTACTCTGATATTTATTTAACCATTTTTGTGCTGTATTACCTTCACGAAGAACTTTTTTAATAGGTGAAAGAAAGCAACTAAAACCACGTTCTTTCGCATAAGGTAAAACCTGTTGATAGATTTCCTCAATCCAATTTCTTGCTAGAATAGTTCTACCATCTTGCCAATGACGGACTTGAGCTTCAAGGCTATGATGAGCTACTGCAATTTCATTATTATCTGCTAAATTCACTAAATCCTCCAAACGGTTAGTTGCTGGAAAGTGACTTTTTTCTAAAGGATCGAGACTAGGGTCATCAAATAATTGCCATAAACGAGCTTCTAACAAAGCAACTAAGGCCAGTTGCATAATCGGGTTGTCTACAAAATCACAAATTCTTAATTCTAAACGATTAAGATTATAAGGACGACGATCGCCGTTAGGCCGTACAGAACACCATAGATGACGGACATTCTGCATAATCCCTGCTGCAATTTTCTCCTCGGTCCATTTAATCAAATGACTATGACTTTCAAACAAAGGGACATAAGTCGGAGTTTTGGGAAAAGTAGCCCAACGAGTAGAGTGAAACCCAGTCACTTGACCATCGAGAAAAGGAGAAGAGGCACTGAGAGCCAAGTATAAAGGAGCTTCCATCCGAATTAAGCGAATAGCTCGCATTAGTAATTCTGGGTCACTAATACCAACATTAATATGAATACTGGTTGTAACAACTGTCGCACCGTAGGTTTCCTCTATATATGTGTGATATGGGTTATTTGGGTCAGAACGATAAAAAAGATTACTATTCCCTAGAGATAATGTACTTCCTGGAATTATGGTGTAATCTCCTAAAGTGCTTAAATAGTTTCGTAGTTTTAGTCTTGGCTTTACTAGAGCGCATAAAAGTCGATCGTAGCTACACAATGGTGCAGTAGTGTATTCTACATTTCTACTATCTGGCTCCCTCACAAACCCCTCTACTTTGGCCACAATTTGCTCTGACAGGCCAACTATATTACCTTGGGGTGTGCCAGTGTACATTTCTACTTCAAATCCTTTGGATAGCAGCACGACAGGCTCCTGAATCTAATTGATTTATTTATATTTTTCATACTATCGTGTATTTAACACGTTTGTGCCTTATGCTCTAGGGCTTAATTTTTTCTAAAGTCAATCTGAAGAAAGGGAAATAGGTAAAAGGGAATAGATGAGAAGGGGCAGGTATTTCCCCACATATAAAAAATAAAATATAGCTAGTCTTCTTGAGTGCTGACTTTTGCAGTTAGGCAGGAATTTCAAGCTGCGACAGTATTCAAGATTTAAGATTTAGTTTATTAACAGTTCCTAAAACTATTTTATTTCTGATTGCTTATTGCTTAATTTTGTTCTACTCAAATTACAATTAATAATGATTGTACTTTAATTAACTATAGATTCAAATTCACTGGGAAAAATTCCTTCTTGTTCTTGTTGTCGAAAGATGTAATCAAAGTCAAATCTTAAAGCTTTAATATGGCGAGTGATTATGAAACCACATTNAATTACAATTAATAATGATTGTACTTTAATTAACTATAGATTCAAATTCACTGGGAAAAATTCCTTCTTGTTCTTGTTGTCGAAAGATGTAATCAAAGTCAAATCTTAAAGCTTTAATATGGCGAGTGATTATGAAACCACATTTATTAACTTTCTCAGGAGTAAAAGTTGCTATGACTAACTCTACTAAATTTTTAGGAGATATCTCAGGTATTTGTACATAATAATCTCTTTTAGCAAAAAATACACTTTTATCTTTAGGTACGATAATACCATTAACTTGATGGGCATACTGAATTGGCTTAATATTTTCGGAGACATTTTAAGCGGAAGCTCTGCGTCAGCAAAACGTCCCTACCATTGAACTCCAACAAACCCGGTTTCTTGTTACTCCGATTTTTCGGGAACCGTAGNTAATAATCTCTTTTAGCAAAAAATACACTTTTATCTTTAGGTACGATAATACCATTAACTTGATGGGCATACTGAATTGGCTTAATATATGTATTAATAAAATTTTCTTGATTTGTCTGAAGCCTGGCTAGTCTCTCATGTTGTAACCAACTCATTTTGAATATAATTTTAATCAATTCAAATCCTAATATATAGTTGAATATTTGATTTCTTTCTTCTGTATTAATGACTAAATTTAAGGCCGACTCTAAATACTGTTTAGTTTGACAACTTACATCTTGAGCAGCATGAATGTAATATAGTCTAATGTAGTTTCGGAGTACATATTCATTAATTTTTGTTTTGGCACGAAAGCGTCTCAGATATTTGTTAACCCTGTTAATTGTATCTATATCTTGCAGCATTTTTACGGCTAAACCATCTGCTATATAATCATCTAAAAATTCTGCTTGTTTCTCAGGAGAAGAAGCACACAAAATATAGGAAAATGATAAAACATAACGGCGTTGCTCCCAAGGTAAACTAGCTGCCCATTTTTTGACTTCTTGAGGAAGTTTTTCAAAGATACTATCTTCTTGATGAGGATCAAAAAATATGTTTTGAGACTTATCTTTATGATTAGTCATTGCTATTTTTTTGATTTAGTTATAGATGTCAGTACAATATTTTTTCTTTGTTTTTGTGGCGAGGATCACATATAAATGATGTTATAGGGTTTCTCAAGCTTATGAGGTACACAAGCTCTTTAATTTCTTTTCTATTCCCTATTCCCTCCATACCTATTCCCAGTTAAGTGTTCCCTAAAACAAACGAATTTTGTACCTCACGCTTCTTGGGAATTGCTATATTGTAACCAATGATAGTAGATTTTCATCACAGGCAAGTTAGGATAAAATTATATAAAATAATGTCTGATGATTCCCAGGTATAAATAGTATATATTAATAATTATAGCTGTTTGAAAAAAATATTAGGGAAAATAATTATATTAGGGTTTGGTGATTAAATATAAAAGCATTTACATATAAATGCTAAATCTTGCGTGTGCGAAAAAAGTGCCAGCTTTTTGATCCCTGAAGCTTAAAATGTAAGGATTTTGAGCAGACAAGAGTGGAAAAATTGAGGGACAAATACAGCGCTTCCTGTTGCCCTTGAGGTACAGCAGGAGCACTTACAGGAGTTTCCGAACTAACTAACGTATAACTGACTCTGCAAACATTTCCGGTAAACTTCGTAGTAGTCATACCCTAGATAACTTCTAAATTCTTAACTGTCAATATATGTACCTCATAACGTGCGGAAACTGCTGTATATTCGACTAGACTCTCTGTAATTCCCATTTATCCTGTAGGGGTGATTCACGTTTGGGGAGCATTCCGGCACGGAAATCACCCCTACAACTCCTATCCTCACCCATAAGACTTTTCAGCAAACCCTATATTATAATTCAATATAAGGGACAATATTTTTTACTTTATGGTCAATTTTGACTATCCTGAGTATATAATGTTACACTTAATCTGGCAAATTTGTCAAGAGTGAATACCATACAAATGGATAACTAAATATTATTATCAATATAATTAAAGATAAGGGTGAGAAAATTTTGAATTTTCGTTGGGTAATTTACTTTTATTTACCCAATAATAACTTGAGATTGAGTTGAGCAATGACCATAAATATTAAACACAAGTAAGAGTGAAACTTGAAACAAATTGATTAGCTATTAATGAAAATAACTTATTAGTTATAGATATATAACTTGATCGAAGGGAAAAAAACGATCTTAGATAATCTGTTTATGATGGTAAATAAAAGTAAGTATAAAGAGTAAATTGAAATTAGGAGACTGCAGATGTTTAACTCCACTGAACTTCTGATTGATGCTTTCATAAAAAAGCTAACTGATGGCTATCGTCATACTTATGGTGGATATAAATCAGATTATGCTGATATTATCGCCTGGGCAGCTGGGATGGCATTAGAAAACATTGCTAATGGTGATGCCCTTTATCATAATGTAGAACATACTATTCTTGTAACTTTAGTGGGACAAGAAGTTTTACGAGGAAAGCATATCCGTGAAGGTGGGGTATCTTGTGAAGATTGGTTACATTACCACANATGGCATTAGAAAACATTGCTAATGGTGATGCCCTTTATCATAATGTAGAACATACTATTCTTGTAACTTTAGTGGGACAAGAAGTTTTACGAGGAAAGCATATCCGTGAAGGTGGGGTATCTTGTGAAGATTGGTTACATTACCACATTTCTCTACTTTGTCACGATATTGGGTATGTCAAAGGTGTATGTCGTCAAGATCGAGGGGATTTAAGATTGTATGCTACCGGAGTAGATAACATGAAAGTATCTCTACCCAGAGGTGCTACAGATGCTAGTCTTACTCCCTATCATGTTGATCGAGGTAAGCTATTTATTGACGAACGCTTTGGAGGTCATAAGTTAATTGACGCAGAAATAATTAAGCGTAATATAGAATTGACTCGTTTCCCTGTACCAGCAGATAAGGATCATCAGGATAAGGAAAATTATCCTGGTCTAGTGAGGTCTGCAGATTTAATTGGTCAATTGAGTGACCCTCGCTATTTACAAAAAATTAGTGCCCTGTTCTATGAATTTGAAGAAACAGGTCAGAATAAAATATTAGGATACAACAATCCAGGTGATTTACGTCAGGGTTATCCTAAGTTTTACTGGAATGTAGTTTATAGCTATATTAAGGATGCGGTTTCCTATCTGAATCTGACTCAACAAGGAAAACAAATTGTAGCTAATCTAAGTGCTAATGTCTTCAGGGTTGAACATGATGATGCTGTACCAGAAGCAGCATTTGTTAGCTAGCGAGAATAGAAAGGAATAATTTATTAAGATCAGACAAATCGGGTTTCTATCAACTAAAATTAGAAACCCGGATTTTTATTGATAAAAATGCCTTGGTTATTTCAGTTATAGCGCTACGCGCTAGGGAACAGGGAACAGGGAACAGCGGTGCGACCCCGCGTCGGCGTAAGACGCAAGGGAACGCGCACCAAGAGAGGGAACAGGGAACAGCAGACTGTCAAAGGGTTTTTCGTATAGGGAAAAGCTCCGCTAACAGGATTTAGAAATGTCAAACACCTTAATGCGTAGGGCTATATCAGTTAACAGTTATCAGTTACGAGTTAACAGTGCTTCGTGCAATAGGGAGACTTAAAATACTTAATTTTCTTGGTGGTGGTGCATTGTAATGGTGGTCTAAGGTTGAAAAATACTCCAACATACCACATCACCCCACCTCCCCATCCCCATCCATCTACCATTACTATGCAGGACTACCATTTTCTTTTTTATCCTCTTTAAAGAGGAGATTATTGACCTGATTTTCTGGTAATTTTCTCAGAGTAGAAGTGAAATTTTTTTTGCGTATATTTGCGTATATTAGGTGTGAGGTAATTAATGGCAATTCAACTTCAACAAGCTTTAGAAGTAGGAAAATATCTTTTAACTCAACGTCTGAAAGGACGTAAACGTTTCCCTTTAGTTTTAATGTTAGAGCCTTTATTTAGATGTAATTTAGCTTGCCCTGGTTGTGGAAAAATTCAGCATCCGAAAGAAATTCTCAAGCAAAATTTAACGCCTGAAGAATGTTTTGCTGCTGTGGAGGAATGTGGAGTTCCTGTTGTTTCTATTCCTGGAGGAGAACCTTTATTACATCCACAAATTGATGAAATTGTACAAGGGTTAGTTGAACGGAAAAAGTTTGTTTATTTATGTACTAATGGTTTATTACTAGAAAAAAGTCTTGATAAATTTAAACCTTCTCCTTATCTAACTTTTAGTGTTCATCTTGATGGTTTACAGGAAACTCACGATAAATGTGTGGATAAACAAGGGGTGTTTGAAATAGCAGTTAAAGCAATTCGTGCTGCTAAAGCTAGAGGGTTTCGAGTTACTACTAATACTACTGTATTTGAGGGAGCAGACCCAAAACAAATGCAGGAATTTTTTGATTTTTTGGAAAGTTTAAATATTGATGGAATGATGATTTCTCCTGGTTATAGTTATGAGTGGGCACCAGACCAGGAACATTTTCTGAAGCGACAACAAACTCGGTTATTATTTCGAGAAATTCTTTCTCCTTTTAAAGCTGGTAAAAAGAATTGGAATTTTAATCATAATCCTCTATTTTTAGATTTTTTGATAGGCGAAAAAGATTATGATTGTACTCCCTGGGGTAGTCCTAGTTATAGTGTGCTTGGTTGGCAAAAACCTTGTTATTTAATGAATGAGGGGTATTATGCTACTTTTAAGGAACTTTTAGAGAAAACTAATTGGGATAATTATGGTTATAAAAGTGGAAATCCTAAATGTGCTGATTGTATGGTTCATTGTGGTTATGAACCGACCGCAGCAATGGCAGCTATGGAGTTAGAAAATATTCCTCAAGTTGTAGGTTCTTTGTTGAAAATTGGGTAAGCATTCAGCTATTAGCAGTTAGCTAGCCTCCTACGGAGGAACTTCGTTAACAGCTTTTTAATAGATGAAGTAAGTATTAGTTTAACTTCTACTATATTTTTAATCAGAGAATTGAAGCACAGGAAAAACAAGCTTTAGTTGCCTAATAAAGGTAGTAAAGCTGATAGCTGATAGCTGAATGCTTACAAAATTGGTGGTTAGATAAATTAAGAAAATGTAGGTAGAAAATTAATTTTTTCTCTTTCTACTGTTTGACAAATCTAGTCATATAGCAATCCTCAATTAGGTTGTAATATTTTATCGTAGGGGTTTGGTCTCCAAATCCCATTTTGGTTATACTAATTCCCATGCATTAATGCTCTACTTGATTAATACTTCAGTTATTAAGTAATTACCTTGGCAGAATTACCTTTTTGCTTATTTTAAGCAATTTAATCTTAATTATCCTTATTTTTACTTCTCCCGTACGGACGTTGCATAAAAAAAATGCGTTTTCCGTTCCGGAATGCTCCGCAAACATGTCGCGCAGCGATACGTCCCTAAACTCCCCTACTCAATCAAATATAGAAAAGTTTTTGAGAAATGGTATTAGGGTTTGGAGACCAAACCCCTACAGCTTTTTTTCACAAATCATTTCTGATAGCTATATTGTCATCAAGAGTAATCTGGTATTTCTGTATGGGAGAAAGTACAGAATTTTGTTTTTCGGAGATAAATCAATATTTCCTGAATAAGTTGAAACAAGAAACTGATAATCAATCACTAAATTAATCTACAGCAGATTTCGGACTAATCATGTACAAGTTTAAATGGTAAAATTATTGTAATACAGGTATCTTGCCTATTAACTTTGTACTTCACGGGCAACAGAAAGTGCTATATTTAGTTAGGATTAAATATCTCATATTTTCAACTTAAGTAATACAGGTATCTTGCCTATTAACTTTGTA
>NZ_LGSU01001185.1 GCF_002260545.1 Hydrocoleum sp. CS-953
TTATTACCCCACTAGGTACTAAAGATCCAAACTCTCCTAATAATGCTGACCATGGTTTAATTTGGTCGAAAACTGTGGCTAAAGCTTTTAAAACTGCTCCGAAAACACAAAGGAGAGCATTTTTGGCGCATAGTTGAGCAAAAAAATTTACTCCCCTACTCCTCTACTCCCCCACTCATTAAAAAAGACTTTTTCAGCAAACCCTATTTATTCCTTCTTCCTTCTTCCTTATTCCCTCTTCCTTGCTTCTATCATTTGTAATAAACATTTATCAAATTTATATAAATTCTGACTCCTAACTCCTGCTGGGGTGAATGGCAATTCGCTCCTACCACCAAAATACCACAACTAAAATAGGATTACTATTTTCGGGTGAGTTTTGCTGACTTAAGTGAAGCTGATTTGAGTGAAGCAAATTTACTAGGAGCTAATTTACAAAAAGCAAACTTAAAAGACGCTAATTTAAGAGGAGCCATCTTAAGTAGTGCGAATTTAATTGATGCAAATTTAGCAGGAGCTAATTTGTCAGGTGCAATTATGCACAGTGCAACTATGCGACAGGCTAATCTCGAAAAAGCTGATTTGTCTTGGGCTGATTTATACCAAGCATATCTGGAGAAAGCTAAGTTAAATGGAGCCAATTTATCTAATGCAAATCTGAATCAAGCAAAATTAGAGGAAACTGATTTATGTGGAGCTACTCTACCTAATGGTAAAAAAGGAGATTGTTAATCAAGTTGATTAAAAAAAATTATATTAAATTAAAGTCAAAAATATAATTTGGGAATAGTTTAAGGCAATAACGGAAATTTAATAAATAACTTAAATAGGTCTTTAAAAAATAGCTGAAGGAAGCCAATTAATGAACGCCTTTCANCTATGCGACAGGCTAATCTCGAAAAAGCTGATTTGTCTTGGGCTGATTTATACCAAGCATATCTGGAGAAAGCTAAGTTAAATGGAGCCAATTTATCTAATGCAAATCTGAATCAAGCAAAATTAGAGGAAACTGATTTATGTGGAGCTACTCTACCTAATGGTAAAAAAGGAGATTGTTAATCAAGTTGATTAAAAAAAATTATATTATAGTTAAGTCTAAAATATTATTTAGGTATAGTTTTACGCCATAACAGAAATTTCATCAATTACTTTAATACGTCCTTTACAAATAGCTCGAAGTAGCCTATTGATTGAGCGCTTTTCATCTTCTGGCAAAGACTCATCAAATATAGCTGCCATTAACCCATAACGGTCGGCTAAGGTAATGTAACCTGTGGCATTCGCATGGGCAAAAAGGTCTCCTAATGCAGATGGAAGTAGATAAACAGGAGGTTCTTGATACATGAAAATCATATTTGAACTCTACATTTCTAGTATGGGCGATTTTTTATTATGACACGGTGATACAACATTAACGCAGTAAATGATTACACTTACAAAGTTTAGTGATTATAATCACCATTCTGCTGTGATTAAGAACAGAGTCCCTGACTCAGATAACAAATTAGTTGAGTATAGATTTTGAATTTTCCGGAAAACCGAATTTATAAAATGAATAAAGTAGGTGTACCTTACTTTTTTAGAGCAAATAGTTTAATAATGTCCCAACATTATCTGAAATTCCCAACTCAAAATTGTGATCAAATTCACAAAAATTTTTGTAAAAAAATGTTGACAAATTTGCTCTATAGAAGTTAAGATTATATTACAAAGCAAAATACAGTCAGCCTAATCCGGCATGAAAAGCACAGCAAGAGTGCTGCTGGAGCGGAGGAACCAAAATTAAGGGGCTTATCTCTAAATAGAAATCTTTGAGAAAGATATAGAGAAGGGCATCTCTCAGCCCTAGCCCGTCAGCTAACTTCGTAGGCATTGAGAGGAGAATGAAGAGTCAACCTTCTATAACAATTTAGACAGATTGTCGATTCAGAATCCTTGGTTGGTATAGGTCTGATTTGTTGCGCCCGATAAACCTGACTCTGACGATCTAGAAAAATGGCAGAAAAACTGAATAATTCCCTTTTTGCGACGCTTGCCGTAGTTTTTGCAATACCTCAACAAGCTGTATGGAAGCGCATTGGTCGCTTCGTCATGCCTGATTTAATTTTATTGCCGGCATTAGGATTTTTTTGGGTAATCATGCTGTGGTCTATGGTTAATACCTTTGTCACAACATTTATGCCTAGCCCTTGTTTACCAACAGTCATCAGCACAGTTATAAATGTATCTAAGGTTTCCAAAGGATACTTAGGAGTAGCACACGCTCTCTGGAGTTGTTCTGATGAAACTCATTATATAAATAGTTTATCTGTTCCTGAAGTTGTTTCTAAGCTTGAACAAACCTACGCATCCGTCTAATATTCACTCTCTCAATTTTAATAGGTGCTACCTTGTGAAAATTATATCATAACAAGGTAGTACCTATTATGCTAAATCTGGTTTATAGAGCATCATTTTCTGAAGATGAGGAGATAAAGTGTAGGGAAGATGGGGAGAGGATTTAATTTTACTTAGCATAAAATATCTTGAGTAAGCGAATCTGGTCTTATTTGAGAAGTTAGCCAACTACTATAGGAGGTTAAAGGTTTTTGACATCCCTCTATAGTATTCTGGAGTTGTTGTCTATTGGCTTTCAACCCAGATTGATTGTCCTAACTAAAAAAAACGGCGTTGGTAATTTGAGGTATGATACCATGTCCGGATAAGAGCGCGATAGAACTTCCCATCTCGTTGAGGCAACCAAAAAACTTTCTCCTTCTACTCTTCTTTAGTTCTTCTTTCTTCCCTCCTGACTCCTGACTCCTGACTCCTGACTCCTAAGTAATTAAGATTAATATCATACACTAATTTACCAACGCCAAAAAAACTGACTGCTATATCACAGTCTATCAAAAGATAGTGATGCAAGTCACGCAAACATATACATCCGTTTCACTACGGTGTGGTTGAATGACTCATAGTATTAATGCTTCTTGCCTCACTCTCTGAAGACAAAAATATCACTGTAAATTTACTCATAAATCACCAATAGAAAGCGAAATTAGGGAGATGATTAAACTGTAAACTTCAGGTTACACGGGCGCAAAAATTATGAAAAACCTAATCATTCTTTCTCTCGCTGTTATTCCTTACTATTCCTTTTGCTGGTTTATTTGCCAACATTAATATTACTAATAGACATCTGGTGAAAAAGATACAGCCCTTTGTATAACATTTAAGTACAATAATTGAAGCAATAAACTTTGAGCAAATTAGAACTTATTCTACTTACTATTGTTATTGTACTGATTAGTCGTGCAAAGTGCTATATAGACTTTTTGCGCTTAGTAGGGAACAGAAAATATATTTCCACGAAAAAGATACGAAAAATAATTTTTTCAGTAAATTTACAACTCTAGCTGATCTTAAATAAAGAGCAAATTTATTTTTTAGAGAGGTCTAAGGTGTTGTGCATTTAAACGACTTATTGTTGTGTGCCTCGTTTCAGGGAAAACCCTATATTAATTCTGACTTCTAACTTTTAACTTCTGACTTGCTAATACGCATTTAAAATGTGTATTAGTTTAACTAGCTATTAGTTTTCAGCATTTAGCTATCAGCTAAAAATCCAAGGGTTTAAGTCCCCCACAAGAGTTTGAAAAATTAGTGGTGCGCCTTTTATGGGGGGAAATAATCCCCCATTATACACCGTGAAAAGCTGATTGCTGATTGCTGATTGCTAAGTGCTCCTTCAATACTACTACTTTAGCTAGCTCTTTTCATTTCTATGGAGCAAATGACCCTGCTACTACCGTTAATTTCAGCAAGGATCTACCAAGGATCTACATGGAGGCCAAATAGGAAGTTTTGCAGATTTTGATAGTGCATAGATTTTTAATTGCAACTTGACTTATACTCATAACCAAGTATCTTTTTACTACCTGATAGTAGTAATGTTATTGATACGCAAAGTTGCAGACTAATCTCTCTTCCCTATTTAGTAAAACTGATAAAACTTTGTATCTTACTAACTCCGAAACTAAAACTACTGTAATTTTTGAATCCAGTGATATTTTTGAGGGAAATGGACAGTTCAAGGTGTTGTTGAAAAATGCTTTTTATTGCAAATAAAAAAGATATAGGTATTTTAATTTTATCATAAAGTAGTGGTTATATCAAATCCGTTTGATTAGACATAAAAAAATTCTCCAATTGTCATAACTACTAAATCTTTGTAATTCTCTATCCTCCTGGCTCCTGACTCCTGACTCAATCTATAACTATTTAACCGAATTTAATATCAGTAGTAAAATAAATAGATAAAAATGGATAACTATCTAAAAAATGCAAGACGAAATATTAGCTAAAGAACGAAAATTCCACGATATATGGGCATCAACTATTGATATTGAAGGTATTCGAGTAGTTGATTATTTTGAAAGTTGTACCGCACCAGAAAACAGATTTATCCTCAAAGAAATGGGAGATTTAACAGATAAATACTTGTTAGATTTAGGTTGTGGTGCAGGAGAAAATAGTGTTTATTTTGCTAAAAAAGGAGCGCGGTGTTTAGCAACAGATTATTCTCCGGGAATGGTAGATGTTGCTGTTAATTTGGCAGAAAAAAATGGAGTTAAAATTGAAGGGAGAGTTATGGATGCTATGGCATTAGAATTTCCTGATAATACCTTTGATTTTGTTTATGCTTCTAACCTACTTCATCACTTACCAAATCCAACATTAGCTATTAGGGAAATGCACCGGGTTCTTAAACCTGGTGGCAAAGCTTGTTTTTGGGAACCGTTAAAACATAATCCAGTTATTAATGTTTATCGACGAATTGCAACAAAAGTGAGAACTGAGGATGAAACACCTCTAGATATTAATATTGTTGATTTTGTTCAATCTCTCTATTCAGAAACAGCTTATGATACTTTTTGGTTAGGGACTCTGTGGATTTTTCTCAGGTTTTATTTAATTGAAAAAGTTGACCCAAATAAAGAACGTTATTGGAAGAAGATTATTATTGAAAATCAAAGATTAGAACCAATGTATCGTAAATTAGAAAAGTTGGATGTGGTGTTGAAAAAGTTACCTTTAATGAAAAGATTTGCTTGGAATTTAGCAGTAGTAGCTACTAAGTAGAGAGTGTGTTCAATAACTAATAATTAACAATTAATAACTAATAATTAACAATTAATAATTAATAATTAATAATGGCTCTGTTGCATAATTAGCGATAGAAAATCAATTCTGCAGCTATATCCCTCTCTTTGGCAATTATTGATGTTCTATTCATCTATTGTCCAATAGTTAGGGCTGGCAAATTAAAGCTCAAAGCCTTTATAGGCAAAAGTTTCAGGCTTTTCCCATATCAAAATTGATATTCTATTCATCTATTGTCCAATAGTTAGAGTAGTTTCCGCAGGTTATTATTGTACATATGCACTTGCTTGTGCGATAGCTATATACTTTCATGCAACAAAGCCATTAATAATTAATAATTATCTCTTCTGTAATAGAGGGATTGGCTAAAAGGATTTTTTCTTCTCTTGGTCGATTCGAGATGGCGTTTAGCGTCCCGGAGGAAAAGGGAACCCGCTCTTGCAGAGCCGCTGCCTCTTGCAGAGGAGCTATCCTACGGAATGCTCCACAAACGCTTTATATGTCGCGCAGCGTTTCATGTCGGCTCAAGCGCCGAAAACGCCATCTCTCAACCACTTTTTCTCCATGAATAGAGAGCCTTTATACGTTAATTTTTCGATAAGAGAGGGCAGAGGGGGGAAGTTTCAGGTATAAAAAAGCATATTTTTTTGTTGAGACTTCATACTAAATAAAACTGATTACTCATCCCTTTGTTAAAAACTTACCTCTGTAAGCTCCTTCCCCCAAAACCCTAATTATTCGGGTGCATCTCAATGTATGAAGAAAGCCAAAAATTTATTGCTTTTAGGGAACATTTAACTATTAACTAGGAATAGAAAAAAGTATTTTTGCAAATATTGAGATACACCAAATTATTCAACCGGATATGAATATAAATTACAAAAAAATAAAGGTATAAACCCTTCTATTTCAAGAGAAAAGTGCCAGGATATTTCCTTATATTCAATCCTCTCGGTTTTCCTTGAGGTAATTATAGCAATCCTAAATAGGTCGTAATAGTTTTTATAATAGTTTTTCTGGGCTGAAAACCTTGAAAATTCTGACTCCTGACTCCTGACTCCTGACTCCTAGCTGCCAGGAAAATATTACAACTAAAATAGGATTGCTATATCAATTATCCATTATCAATTATCAATTATCCATTATCAATTATCCATTATCAATTATCCATTATCCATTATCCATTATCCATTATCAATTATCCATTATCCATTATCCATTATCCATTATCCATTATCCATTAATTACTCTTGTACTCGTACATCAATCACACTAGCATTAAAATTATAATCCCTACCCTCCAACTCAATTGTCATGCCAATTTTTACCTTAATATTTCCTAAAACAGGACCATCATCAGTAACTCTACCTTTACCTTCCAATGTTAATAAAACATTCCGACTAAATATTTCTTTATCTCTAGGATCGGGTAAAGCTTTTACCGTTCCATCCGGCTGAGGAACTGCTACTTTTCTAGTTAAAAATTCTACAGATTTTAGGTCAACTTCTCCATAAGGTTGATTCCGAATAATCAATTGAGTTTTTTCCCCTTCCTTTAATAATTTTTCAGGGTAGCGACCTTTTAAACCTAGAACAATAGCATCAACTTCAACTGGTTTAGTCACAATATTGCCCACTTGAGCAACAGAATTTTTATTAGTACCAGGAAATATAAATATTCCCAATAATACCATGAAAATTATTAAGACAGCGCCAACGTCTAAGATACTAATTTTACCAAATAATCGTCCTTGAGAATCCAGAATTTTCATAACTGTATAACTTAATTTTTACAAAAGTAAACTACTCAAAATTAAATTGCCCGATTATAAATTGAACTTTTGATATCCCTCCAGAATATCCCATATAGTATATAGTTAGTGAGCTGGGCACAACGTCAAGATTGCCAACTTTTTTATATTTACCACATAAACCATTCATTTTAGACAATGTGGAGAAATTTATATTAGTATGATGAGCATTTTTGTATGACTAAAAAGTGTAGTAAATCAAATTAATCAGGACTTACGCATGAGGTATGAAAAATGAGGATTTGAGATTCCTTATATCAAATCCAGTAGCATCGGTATAATTAGATAGTTAATCTAGGAGTCAGGAGGGAAGAGAATTTAGAAATATTTACTAATAGCTGAAGATGAATATTTTTTTATACCGAATTAAGTGGATTTGATATTACCTGTCAGTCGCAATGACGAAAATACCTTGTACTACCTAAGTCCTATAGCAATCCTAAATAGGTTGTGACAATTTTTATAATAGTTAATTTGAGCTGAAAATATGAGTAAATTCTAACTCCTGACTCCTTTAGGGAGGATTCAAGAATCGCCCCTACCACCAAAATATTACAACTGTGCAGAGGATTGCTATATTAATGATATTTCTCCCCAAAAATATCCTTTGAGAGAAATTACCGAAAAAATAAGGTTTAAAGCCTCTCCTTTCAAGGAGAAAAAAGAAAAAATTCCTTTTAAGCAATCCTATTCTTAAAAATAATTAATAATTATTAATTG
>NZ_LGSU01001186.1 GCF_002260545.1 Hydrocoleum sp. CS-953
CGGGTTTGGCAGGAAAAGTTGAAGGGTAGGTTGGCAGAATGGGTGGAGAAGGATAAGGATGATGGGGCGTTGTTGCGGGGGTTGCTTTTGGTGGAGGCGGAGAAATGGCATCAGGAAAGGTTGTCGGAGTTGAGTCAGGAGGAGCGGGTTTTTATTCAGTTGAGTTTGGAGTTGCGCGATCGGGAACGGAAACAACGACAGCGCCGGAGGCAGTTAACTGTTTTCGGGTTGACGGTTGGTTTGGTTTTGGTTTCTGTGGCGGGGATATTTGCAGAGTTTCATAGACGTAGGGCTGTTGAAAGTGAGCAAAATGCTGAGATGAGAGCTAAAATAGCTACTTTAGAATCCCGTTTTGATCAAAGTTTAGAGACACAGTTAGATATCATCAGACTTGGGAAACAATTAAAAAAACTGCAAAATGATCGTCAAATTAAACCTGACATACCTTTTAGGACAGCAGGAATATTACAAAAAATGAGCGACTGGCGGGAGTCTAACCGCCTAGAGGGGCATCAGAATTGGGTCATCAGCGCAGAATTTAGCCCCGATGGTGAGTTGATAGCTACTGCAAGTCGTGACAAGACAGTGAAACTGTGGAAACNGCAGAATTTAGCCCCGATGGTGAGTTGATAGCTACTGCAAGTCGTGACAAGACAGTGAAACTGTGGAAACGAGACGGCACTCTGGTGAAAACCCTAGAAGGGCAAGATGGGGTCTCTAGTGCCAAATTTAGCCCTGATGGTGAATTGATAGCTACTGTAAGTGGAAATACAGGCAAACTCTGGAAACGAGACGGCACTATGGTGACAACTTTAGAAGGGCATCAGTATTGGGTCCACAGTGCCGAATTTAGCCCCGATGGTAACTTGATAGCTACGGCAAGTGATGACAAGACAGTGAAACTCTGGAAACGAAACGGTACTCTGGTGACAACTCTAAAAGGTCATCAGGANAACTTGATAGCTACGGCAAGTGATGACAAGACAGTGAAACTCTGGAAACGAAACGGTACTCTGGTGACAACTCTAAAAGGTCATCAGGATGAGGTTGACAGTGCAGAATTTAGCCCCGATGGTAACTTGATAGCTACTGCAAGTAATGACAGCACAGTGAAACTGTGGAAACGAGACGGTACGCTAGTGAGAACTTTAGAAGGGCATCAAGATGGGGTCAGCACTGCCAAATTTAGCCCTGATGGTGAGTTAATAGTTACTACAAGTGCTGACGACACAGTGAAACTGTGGAAACGAGACGGCACTCTGGTGAAAACTCTAGAAAGGCATCCGGTGGGTGTTAGCAGTGCCGAATTTAGCCCTGATGGTAACTTGATAGCTACTGCAAGTGGTAAGACAGGCAAAATATGGAAACGAGACGGCACTCTGGTGAAAACCCTAGCAGGGCATCAGGATGCAGTCTATAGTGCCGAATTTAGCCCCGATGGTAACTTGATAGCTACTGCAAGTGGTAAGACAGGCAAAATATGGAAACGAGACGGCACTCTGGTGAAAACCCTAGAAGGGCATCAGGATGCAGTCTATAGTGCCGAATTTAGCCCCGATGGTAACTTGATAGCTACTGCAAGTGGTGATAACACAGTCAAACTCTGGAAGTTTAATCTTGATAACTTACTCCAGCATAGTTGCGACTGGGTGCGTGACTATTTGAAAAATAACCCCAATGTGAAAGAAGAAGATCGCCGTCTTTGTGACGACATCAACTAAAAATTAACTATAAAATTTCTTAGTAAGCATGAGGTACACTGCAGGAGATCCCCCCTAACCCCCCTTGAGAAGGGGGGAACCGGAAGTATCCCTTTTTCAGGGGGATTTTTTCATTATATTGCTCTCTTTCTATAGATTGATCTTCTATTCATCTATTGTCCAATAGTTAGGGCGTACTGATTAAATCTAAAAGCATTGACAGATAAAGGTTTCAGCCTTTTTGTGTCAAAAATTGATGTTATATTCATCTATTGTCCAATAGTTAGGGCGTGCTGATCAAATATAAAAGCATTGACAGATAAAGGTTTTAGCAATTTTAAGCCCTGAAAAAGTGAGGATTTTAGGGTAATGCGAGGCAGAAAAATCATTCTTACTATTGTTTCGGCATACTTTCATCCAACAAAGCTGAAGAAAAAGGTAGAAAACTCCCATCTGCCTACTTATATCAAATCCGCTTGCTTTGGAGAATAAAGTTTTACCATCAGAAAAGAGCGAAAAATCCTAGTTTGTAGAGGGTTTGGAGACCAAACCCCAACGGCCTTGCATTNATCAATCTATAGAAAGAGAGCAATATAATGAAAAAATCCCCCTGAAAAAGTGAGGATTTTAGGGTAATGCGAGGCAGAAAAATCATTCTTACTATTGTTTCGGCATACTTTCATCCAACAAAGCTGAAGAAAAAGGTAGAAAACTCCCATCTGCCTACTTATATCAAATCCGCTTGCTTTGGAGAATAAAGTTTTACCATCAGAAAAGAGCGAAAAATCCTAGTTTGTAGAGGGTTTGGAGACCAAACCCCCACGGCCTTGAATTCTACCGATACTACCGGATTTGAGATTAATTCTCAGGGTAAACCCAATACCACGAAGGTTTTGTTGGGTTTCGCTACTGCTCAACGAAACCGACATTTTTAGACGTATCAATCTACTACTGGACTGACACTTATGCAATGCTGCCCGGCGACGGATTATTAAATACCTTTCACAGTCTAGATTTTAGCCGTCTAAGGCACCCTACAAATTTTGCTATTGATTTATGTCACCATACTGAGATAAACTAAAATAATCCAACTATCTAATACTACCTAAAATGCACTCCTACTCATTAATTGCCCCTGCTAAAATAAACCTCTATCTGGAAATTATCGGCGATCGCCCAGACAACTATCACGAATTAGCAATGGTCTTGCAAAGCATTAGTTTGGCAGATAAAATAGATATTCGTTCTATCGGTATTGAAAGTATTGTGGTGCGATGCAACCATCCTCTAGTTCCCGCAGATGAGGCTAATATTGCTTACCGAGCTGCTTCCCTGATGAGCAAACAATTTCCAGAAGCACTTGTTAGATACGGCGGGGTTGAAATTACTATCCATAAACATATTCCTGTGGCAGCGGGGTTAGCAGGAGGTTCCACAAATGCAGCAGCAGTATTAGTTGGTCTAGATTTAATGTGGGAACTGGGTTTAACTCACGGGGAGTTGGAAGAGTTGGGAGCGCAGTTGGGTTCGGACGTTCCTTTCTGTATTGGTGGGGGAACTGCGTTAGCAACTGGGAGGGGTGAAGTGCTTTCCCCACTGCCAAATTTAGATCATATTTATGTAGTTTTGGCTAAATACAAAAATCTCTCTATTTCTACACCTTGGGCGTACAAAACTTATCGTCAAGAGTTCGGTGATACTTATGTCACTGATACGGAAGGTCAGGAAAATAGTAGGCAAAGAGTACATTCTGGACCAATAGTATCAGCGATCGCTCACCACAACCACGCTGAAATTGGCAAACTATTACATAACGATCTAGAAAAGGTAGCTTTACCAGAATATCCCCAATTATTAAAATTAAGAGAAGCTTTTGCCTCTGAGAATGTATTAGGTGCTATGATGTCAGGGTCAGGACCAACTATGTTTGCTTTAACAGAATCTCAAGCTCAAGCAGAGGAAGTTGAGGCAGCAGTAAAAGCGAAAATGGCTGACCCAGACTTAGAATTCTGGATAGCACAGTTTAATTCTAATGGTATTAGTATTGCACATTGATGAATTTAGAATTCAGAATTCAGAATTTAGAAGTCATGTCAAATATTATGTTTTAAATAATTAACATTGTAGGTTGGGTTGACGTTAGGAAACCCAACAAAATGAAGAATTCAGGGCGTTGCTGAATTAAGGCATGAATATTAAGTGGGATGGGCATCCTGCCCGTCCAAAAATATTAAGGAACAGGCAAGATGCCTATTCCACAAAACTATTAAAATTATCCCGCATTTATGCAAAGCCGAATTCAGAAGTCATGTCAAATATGATGTTTTAAATAATTAATATTGTAGGTTTGGTTGACGTCAGGAAACCCAACAAAATTTAGAAGTAATATTAAATATCATGTTTTAAATAATTAATACTTGGAACGATTTCCTATTCCCTTACCTTAACTGAAATTACCGAAAAATAAAGGTATAAAGCCTCTCCTTTCAAGGAGAAACAAAAAAAATTTCCTTTTATTCAATCCTCTTCCTTTTAGGGAGTGGTAATTATCAATTATCAATTATCAATTATCAATTATTGAACATGTCTCAAACAATATTAAAACCCCAAAAAACAATTCCACCCCTAGAAAATGGAGACCGACTAACCTGCCTTGAATTTGAACAGCGTTATGAACAAATGCCTCATGTTAAAAAAGCTGAATTAATTGAAGGAATAGTTTATATGGCATCAGCGTTACGAATTAGACAACATGGTAATCCTCATGCTTTTATTATAACTTGGTTAGGCACATATTGGTCAATTACACCAGGGGTTGAAGTAGGGGATAATTGTACAGTACGTCTGGATGCCGACAATGAACCTCAACCTGATGCTTTACTCAGAATTATCGAAAATGGACAATCTATAATTAGCGAAGATGACTATGTAGAAGGTGCCCCAGAATTAATCGTCGAAATATCAGCTAGTACAGCTTCTATTGACTTACATGATAAATTAAAAGTTTATCGACGTAACCAAGTTCAAGAATATTTAGTTTGGCGAATTTATGATGGAGAATTTGATTGGTTTCGGTTAAGAGAAGGCAAATATATTCAACTTCAACCAAATGAAAAAGGTATTATTTGTAGTGAGTCTTTTCCTGGATTATGGTTAGATAGAGCAGCTTTACTTACAGGAAATTTAGCTCAAGTATTAGTAACTTTACAGGAGGGGGTGAATTCTTCAGAACATCAAAATTTTGTCAAAAAATTAACGGCAAAATCTGATTCATAACCAATTTCATCAAATCATTTTTTATTTGTAATTCAAACATTCAGAAACTATGACAAATTCAACTTCTAAATCAAACAAAAAATCTACTCCTAAAGTAAACCCTTTACAATGTTTAGCAAGTTCTATAATTTCTGGTGGATTAGCCACACTTGCCTATTTATTGATGAAATCAATTGCTGAGACATTTGCTAGGAAACCGATTATTTCAGACAATGTTTTTGTGGTGAATATGTCTAGTGCTGTTCGTACTTTAGTAGTAGGAGTTATTGCTTTTGCAGCCTGTATGTGTGCTATGGTTACTGTAGGTTTAATTGCCTTGGCTATACAAACTACAATTCAGGGATTTAGCAACAAAGAAATGCCTCCAAATGAAGGTTGAAGTTCAATAATTAATAATTAACAATTAATAATTAATAATTACCNATTTCAGTTATCAGTTTTTCGGACTTATTTTTAAAAATAAGAGGATTGGTTAAAAGCAATTTATTTCTTTATTTTATCCTTGAAAGGAGAGGCTTTCAACCTTCTTCCTTACCTTCCCTATACAATACCGATGCTAGCAGACATGATATGATTTGTGAAAAAAACTTTAGGGGTTTGGAGGCAAAACCCCTACGATAAAATAAGAACAGGTAATTATCAATTATCAATTATCAATTATCAATTATCAATTATTAAAAAGCTTAATTACACCTTGGTCAAAAATATGATTATTAACATCAATTCCTCTAACAATTAAACGGTCATTATAAACGTCAAAAGCAGCAAAACTAAAATCACTTGTAGCATATTCAGTCCACTCCGATATATCTACAAGACGTTGTTTTGCTCCAGCACCACAAGTCAAATAAGTCGTACCATTAATTGGGCGAGTTCTTTCATAATCATGTTCATGTCCGTTAATATAAACCTGCACCTGATACTTTTTAAATAGAGGAGTTAAAATCTCAATAAATTCTTCATTTAAGCCATACATTCCCGAAGAATAAATTTGGTGATGACCAAATACTATTTTCCACGGTGCTTTACTGTTACTTAGTTCTTTTTCTAGCCAATTTAATTGCGCTTTCCAGTCAGCATTAATATTAGTATCTAAGGCAAAAAATTGAATAGGTTGATACTCAAAAGTATAGTATCTTCCTGCCATATTAAAATTTGGATATTCTAATTCCCATTCTCCATTATTACTTCTCAGATCATGGTTACCCAGACAGGCATAAAATTTCACTTTATTGTCAAGTAAAGCTTTGTATGGTTTCTCAAAAACATCGCCAATTTTTTCAATTTCTCCATCCTCATAAATATTATCACCACCAAGAATTACAAAATCAAAAGGATATTGTAAATAATAGCGTCTCATAGCTTCAGCTACAGCAAATTGATCTTTGCCTCCTGTACCAGTATCGGCAACAGAAACAAACCGAAAAATAGGATTAGTTTTGAGAGGGGAAGCATTGCTTAATTCTAGTGCATTAGTATGAGTGTTAAACATTTTTGTTAAAATACCAGCAAGAGTGACGCTATTTAGACCAGTTAAAAATAAAAATTGACGACGTTTTATACTCATAATTAATGAGAAAATAAATTAATAGGACTTACGCACCCAAACAAGAAACTGGGTTTATTACCCTGGTTATTGTTTCTCAGGAAATTTCATTGATAAACCCGGTTTCTACGTCAGTCCTAATTAAGTAGAAAAAGGACTATAGTCCAGAGTACAAATTTGTCTTTTATTAATTTATCGTTTTATTAGTCGATTTGCTTCCTCCAAAAGGTATAGAAAAAATGTCAGAAGACCAATCAAACCAACCAAATTTAGAACAACCTGAAACAGAAGGAGTTTCTCAGGAAACAACAGAAACTCCTTCTATCACATCCGAAACCCAACCTCAAGAACAACCAACTACTGAGAATGAATCAGTTGTGGCCAAACCTGGACTTTGGCAGCAAGGTTTGGGGTTAGTTCGTTCCTTACTCCCAGAGTCCCTAAGTCAGAAGTTTTCTGATGGGTTGTTGACTGGGGCGATCGCTGGTATTTTTGCCCTAATTCTGGTAATTATTTTTGTTTCTTTTCCTTCTAGTAAACCTACTACTGAAGTGGCGGATATTCCTGTTGTTGCGGAGTCTGAATTAACAGAGGCGATACCTACCGAAGAGTCTCTACCTGCTACAGAAAATGAGGAAATTTCAGATTTGACATTGCCAGAAGCTCCTGAATCTATCGAACCTGTTGCGCCGGAACCTCCAAAATTAACACCAGAGCAAATTTTTCTAGTGTCAATTCAAAATCAGATTGATGATTTAGCGAATCAATATGGTGGTGGAATTGTTGAGTCTTTAAAGTTTGATTTACCCAGTAATTTATTAACTGTTGAAGTGAAGAATGATTGGTATTATATGAGTCAAGAAGAACAAGACGAATTAGTTAATCAAATGTTTGAGGAGGCGCAAAATTTAGAGTTTGATAAATTGGCATTAATTAACTCTCAAGGTAGAATGGTAGCTCGGACTTCAGTGATTGGTTATAATATGGTTATTTTAGAGCGATCGCTCTTAAAATTACCAGGGTAATTTTAAGCATTCAGCTATTAGCATTCAGCATTCAGCTTTTGAAGGTAATAACTTACCGAAATATTGTGGTTTAAAGCCTCCCCTTTTAAGGGGATAATAAATAAAAATTTTCCTGTTTGTCAATCCTCTCCTTTTCAAGGA
>NZ_LGSU01001187.1 GCF_002260545.1 Hydrocoleum sp. CS-953
AAGATAAAACTATAAAAAGTTTTGTGTAATCTTTGCAGAAGTGGTTGAACTTGATATTGAAGTATTAATCTATCCTTTGTAATTTCCTCTGGTGTTTTTAGCCATGTTTGCCCATCATACCAACCAGACTCCTCATAAAAAACTGTGGTATTTGCCAGACGTGACCGGATATAATTCCAACCCAGATAAAGTCGTAACAATACCAAAATTAGAATCAAACCTGCACCTGCTGAACCACTTAGTAAGAATTTCACCAAATATTTTTCTGGAGGAAAACTTGCTGCTGCGACTGGGCCAGAAACTAACCAACTCCAGATCCAAACCCAGACTAGCTTCCTTAAATAATTCGGTCTTTCTAATGTTACCCAGTCAAATAACCAGGAATTTTTGAGTTCTTCATATTCGTTTGCTGGTTGTTGTTCTGGTGGAACCGGAGAGCTAGATGCTATCTGTTTAATCATAAAGAATAAATTTTTTTCTCACTTATTTTTATAACAGTAAAGAAGTAATTAACATTGACAGTTTGAGTCTAATCGAGCAATGATGAAATATCTATTCTTTCTGCATGACCCCAGAATGCTTCTAAATTATAGAAATCTCGTTCTTCGGGCTTTAATATATGAACTATAACATCAGCATAATCCATTAAGATCCAAGAACTTTCGCTTTGGCCTTCGACTCCTAAAGGATAAACTTGCTTCTCTTGTTCTACCTTTTCGGCGATCGCCTGAGATATGGCTCTTACTTGGACATGAGAATAACCTGTAATAATCACAAAGTAGTCTGCTAAATAAGATACTTCTGATACTTTAATGACAACAATGTTATCTCCTTTGCGGTCCAATGCTGCATTAACAATTGTGGATGTCAATTCTAAGGTTTCATCAGGTCCCGAATTTGTCAGACTTGTTTCGGTTGACAAGGATTGAATATGAGGGTAATTTGACATCAAATTATCTATTTCCTTAATTAATTGAATTGCTAATTGATATTGGCTAATTTTTGGCCTCTATATTAATCATATCTTGTTAATTTATTGTCTGCTGGATCTTTTGTTCATCCAGTTGTATTTTGGCCTTTTCCATAAACCAATTTCTAGTCAATAGAATTCGTGGGTGAATCAAACTATGTAAGCCAAGCAGATGTTTTATAGTATAATCACTGCTTAGCCAAACTGCTTGGTCGAGATTTTGGGAAGCTAATTGTCTTAAATGTTCTAGCTCAGGGGTCTTACCTCTACCAGGTTCCAAAGTATCTGCCAGGAAAACTATGCAACTTAGCTGATTCATGGCCGGACATCCTAATGTATGGTTAGCGATCGCTGCTAAGATTTCTTGATCTTCTATGCCAAATTCTTTTTTGGCCACAATTGCACTAACATCTGCATGAAGCAAGTGAGGACAAACTGCTAATACTGAGTCTATTTCTAAACCTTCTGACTTAGAGATTTGTAATAGACTTTGTGGAGAAAAGTATTTAGCTAAGTCGTGCATCAGTCCTGCGAGTTTAGCTTTTTCTTGGTTTAAGCCATAATAGCTAGCTAGTTCCTCTGCCATTTTTTCTACTCTGAGAATATGTCTGATCCTAGAGGTAGGGACATGATCTGAAAGCCATGTTAAGACTTTTTCNTCGTGCATCAGTCCTGCGAGTTTAGCTTTTTCTTGGTTTAAGCCATAATAGCTAGCTAGTTCCTCTGCCATTTTTTCTACTCTGAGAATATGTCTGATCCTAGAGGTAGGGACATGATCTGAAAGCCATGTTAAGACTTTTTCTTTAAGTTGAACCAAGTCTAATTTTTCTGGTTTGATTGAGAGTTCCTGAGCTTTCATAGAAACTATTATTACTCCAAGCGTGATAATTTTTATAACAGTTTATTGTAAATATAATTCTATCTACAGACTGAAATTATAATAGGAGTGATTTTTTAGTAAGGGACTCTTGAGTTAATTTTTTTTCATACTAATTCTCAAGGGTGAATATCAAAAGAGTCTCATTTTTGCCATCTATTTGAATAAGTCACTATTTCCAATAATTTAGCTGTTTAGCTATAGATAAATTTTTCTTGAGCTGGGGAGTTATAAATACAGAAATATCAGTTATTTCCACCTTGGGAATAAAAATTTTCTGATTAACGTAGAGCTTACAATACTAATATTATATCAAGATATACTAGCAATGAGTAATAGCTTATTTTGCTAGAATAAGCTAAATTGAAAATTAAGAAATTTTCCACAGATTTGTACTAACAGTAAAGTCTGAAACATAGAAATATGCCATCTTCAGAGTCCTCATCCCCAATATCACAGTCTGAGGAAACAGCTACTCAGTCAGACACCTTAGAAACCGAGTTTATTGTTGAATTTTGGGGTGTGCGAGGTAGCATACCTACTCCCGGTAGTAGCACAGTTCGCTATGGTGGTAATACCTCTTGTGTAGAAATGCGTGTAGGGGGAAAACGTTTGATTTTTGATGGAGGTACGGGTTTAAGAGTATTGGGTTTAAACTTACTGAAGCAAATGCCAGTTGAAGCTCATATATTTTTTAGTCATACTCACTGGGACCATATTCAAGGTTTCCCATTTTTTATACCTGCATTTGTACCAATTAATAAATTTCACATCTATGGGGCAATAGCACCTGATGGTACTACAATTAAGGAAGCTTTATCCGATCAAATGGTAAATCCTAACTTTCCTATTCCTTTACAGGTAATGGGTTCGGAGATGAAGTTTAATGACTTTAAGAATGGAGATGTAATTAAGCTTGATGATATTGAGATTGAAACAGCTCCTCTAAATCACCCAAATTTTGCCGTTGGATATAGAGTTTGTTGGGAGGGTAAAACTGTAGTTTATTGTCCAGATACAGAACNATCAAATGGTAAATCCTAACTTTCCTATTCCTTTACAGGTAATGGGTTCGGAGATGAAGTTTAATGACTTTAAGAATGGAGATGTAATTAAGCTTGATGATATTGAGATTGAAACAGCTCCTCTAAATCACCCAAATTTTGCCGTTGGATATAGAGTTTGTTGGGAGGGTAAAACTGTAGTTTATTGTCCAGATACAGAACATTATGAAGACCGCTTTGATGAAAATGTACTTCATCTAGCTCGTAATGCCGATATATTAATATATGATGCTACCTACACAAATGAAGAATATTATGATGTGAAATCCCCGAAAATCGGTTGGGGACATTCTACTTGGGAGGTAGCTGTAGAGATAGCAAAAAAAGCAGGAGTCAAACAAATAGCAATGTTTCAACACGATCCTGGTCATAGTGATGATTTATTGGATGAAATTCAAGTTGCTCTCCAATCAATATTTCCTAATGGGTTAGTAGCAAAAGAAGGTATGACAATTCCTATTGTTTAGTAAGCTCAAAATAAAGCATAAAAAAATAGCACAGAGATTATATTCATGTCAAGAGCTAATCTCAGAAATAGGTCTAGACAACGACCACCTCTTTTTTTACTGTTACTACTGATATTTTTGTGGAGTACGAGTTGTGGTTGGGTTATGGCAAAAATCTCTACTGCAACGACTATTTCACAAATTGATTCTGAATTAATTAGTAATGTTGATGTGGTTCCCCAACGTTATCGGTTAGGACTATCGTTGTACTTAGAGAATTGTGCTACTTGTCACGTTGCAGTACCTCCTCAAGTCCTCCCTACAGAAAGTTGGCAAATAATTCTTCGAGATTCTCAACACTACGGTGTACAACTCCCTCCTCTCATAGATCCACCCCGTCAACTTATTTGGAAATATTTACAAGTTTCTTCTCGTCGCAAATCTCAGCAGGATGAGAGAATACCGTACAGAATTGCTAGTTCTCGTTATTTCAAGGCACTTCATCCAAAAGTTGAACTGCCTCAACAATTAAATATCAAGGGTTGTATTTCTTGTCATCCCAAGGTTACAAATTTTGACTATCGGACTCTTAACTCAGAATGGCCAGATTAGTGAATTTAGAATTTAGAATTTAGAATTTAGAATTCTGAATTTAAAAGTAATGGAAGTAGGAAAATAGGTTGAAAAACTATAAAAACCCACCCTAGGGCAAACCCAAGTCTTTAAGTCAAAACTCAAAAGTCAAAAGTAATGGCAGTAGGAAGATAGGTGGAAAAACCATACAAAAAACCACCCCTGGGCAAACCTAAGTCTTTAAGTCAAAAGTAGAAAGATAGGTGGAAAAACCATACAAAAAACACTCTAGGGAAAACCTAAGTCTTTAAGTCAAAAGTAAAAAGTCAAAATTCAAAAGTAGGAATATAGGTTGAAAAACCATAAAAAAACACTCCAGGGAAAACCTAAGTCTTTAAGTCAAAAGTAAAAAATCAAATTAATAAGTATAAATATTCAAAAGTATTAAGGTTTTAGCATTTTTAGAGTGAAAAAAGTGCCAGCTTTTTAGACTGAAAAGCTCAAAAAGTTAGCATTTTGAACAGACAAGATTCGNTCCCCACACTCCCCACACTTCCCACACTCCCCACACTCCCCACCTAGATCGGGCATGGTTTTAGACCAGTCAATTTTTGATAAAATAATTGATACCCATTTTTTAACAAGCAAATAGTTCTAAACTGACTCAACTCAGACAAGAGGTATATTGACAAAATCAAGAAAAAATGGTAATGAAAACAACCATTTTGACAGTTAATAATTGGAATTTAACTTAAATAATAACTATGTTCAAAAAACTTCTCGGAGACCCCAACGCACGCAAGCTCAAGAAATTTCAACCTTGGGTGACAGATATTAATATTCTTGAAGAAGATATTCAAAAGCTTTCAGATGAAGAGCTGAGGGCAAAAACAGGAGAATTTAGACAAGCTCTAGAAAAAGCTAAAACTAAGGATGAAGAAAAAGAAATTTTNAACTTAAATAATAACTATGTTCAAAAAACTTCTCGGAGACCCCAACGCACGCAAGCTCAAGAAATTTCAACCTTGGGTGACAGATATTAATATTCTTGAAGAAGATATTCAAAAGCTTTCAGATGAAGAGCTGAGGGCAAAAACAGGAGAATTTAGACAAGCTCTAGAAAAAGCTAAAACTAAGGATGAAGAAAAAGAAATTTTAGAAGAAATTCTACCAGAAGCTTTTGCAGTAGTCCGAGAAGCAGGAAAGCGAGTCCTGGGTATGCGACACTTTGATGTCCAACTATTGGGGGGCATTATTTTACATCAAGGCCAAATAGCAGAAATGAAAACTGGGGAAGGTAAAACTCTGGTTTCTACTTTGCCAGCATACTTAAATGGTCTAACAGGTAAAGGTGTTCATGTTATTACTGTTAATGACTACCTGGCAAGACGGGACGCGGAATGGATGGGACAAGTGCATCGGTTTCTGGGTTTAAGTGTAGGGTTAATTCAACAGGGTATGAACCCAGAGGAACGGAAAAGGAATTATGCCTGCGATATTACTTATGCTACTAACAGCGAAGTTGGATTTGACTACTTGCGTGATAATATGGCAACTACCATGGATGAGGTAGTACAACGTCCATTTAATTTTTGCACTATTGACGAAGTTGACTCAGTATTGGTAGATGAGGCACGAACTCCTTTAATTATTTCTGGTCAGGTAGAAAGACCGAGTGAAAAGTATATTAAGGCATCACAAATAGCAGCAGCTTTGGATAAAGAAAAGGAACATTATGAAGTAGATGAAAAGGCGCGAAATGTGTTATTGACTGATGAGGGTTTTGCTGAAGCAGAACAATTATTGGGAGTAAAAGATTTATATGACCCTGAAGATCCTTGGGCGCATTTTGTATTTAATGCTTTGAAGGCGAAAGAATTATTTATCAAAGATGTTAACTATATTGTGCGTGATGAAGAAGTTGTTATTGTTGATGAATTTACTGGTAGGGTAATGCCAGGGCGACGTTGGAGTGATGGTCTGCATCAGGCGATCGAGGCAAAAGAAAGGGTAGATATTCAACCAGAAACTCAAACACTGGCAACTATTACTTATCAGAATTTCTTCTTGCTTTATCCAAAATTATCGGGAATGACAGGAACGGCAAAAACTGAAGAAACAGAATTTGAAAAAATTTATAATCTCCAAGTGACGATCGTACCTACTAATAGACCAACTGGTAGAAAAGATTTATCAGATGTGGTTTATAAAACAGAAGCAGGAAAATGGAAGTCGATCGCTCAAGAATGTGCAGAAATGCACGAAGAAGGTCGCCCAGTGTTAGTAGGTACAACCAGTGTAGAAAAGTCAGAGTTACTATCTAACTTATTAGGTCAACTGAAAGTTCCTCACCAACTGCTGAATGCTAAACCAGAAAATGTGGAGCGGGAATCAGAAATTGTCGCGCAAGCTGGTCGTGGCGGTGCGGTGACAATTGCTACTAATATGGCAGGTCGAGGTACGGATATTATTTTGGGTGGAAATGCTGAGTACATGGCAAGGTTGAAACTACGGGAATATCTGATGCCTAGGGTTGTGAAACCAGAAGATGATGATGCTATGGGTATGGTGCGTATACCAGGAGCAAAAAAGCCTAATTCAGCAAAAGGTTTTGACCCTCAGAAAAAGGTGAAAACTTGGAAGGTTTCCCCTCAAATATTCCCAGTGAAGTTGTCACCACAAACTGAGGGAATGTTGAAGTCAGCAGTAGATTTTGCTGTGAAAGAGTGGGGAGAGAGAGCGCTGCCAGAATTGGTGGTGGAAGATAAGGTGGCGATCGCTGCGGAAAAAGCTCCGACTCAAGATGCAGTTATTCAAAAGTTGCGGGAAGTTTACAACTTAATTCGCAAAGAATACGAAACTTACACAGATAAGGAACATGATGGAGTAATAGGATCTGGTGGGTTGCACGTTATTGGTACTGAGCGCCACGAGTCACGGCGTATTGATAATCAGTTGCGGGGAAGAGCGGGGCGACAAGGAGACCCTGGTTCGACTAGATTTTTCTTGAGTTTGGAAGATAACTTATTGCGGATTTTTGGTGGCGATCGTGTTGCTGGAATGATGCAGGCGTTTGGGGTTGAGGAGGATATGCCAATTGAATCTGGGTTGTTGACTCGTTCCTTGGAAGGTGCCCAGAAGAAGGTGGAAACATATTATTATGATATGCGGAAGCAGGTGTTTGAGTATGATGAGGTGATGAATAACCAACGTCGGGCGATTTATGCGGAACGCCGACGGGTATTGGAAGGTAGGGATTTGAAGGAACAGGTGATTAAGTATGCGGAGCAAACTATGGATGATATTGTGGAAGCGTATATTAATCCTGAGTTGCCTTCGGAAGAGTGGGAGTTGGATAAGTTGGTGGAGAAGGTGAAGCAGTTTGTGTATTTGTTGGCAGATTTAACTCCGGAGCAGTTGTTCGATCTGTCGATGGATGACATTAAGACTTTTATGCATGAGCAGGTAAGGAATGCCTATGATATTAAGGAGGTATGCGGAGCAAACTATGGATGATATTGTGGAAGCGTATATTAATCCTGAGTTGCCTTCGGAAGAGTGGGAGTTGGATAAGTTGGTGGAGAAGGTGAAGCAGTTTGTGTATTTGTTGGCAGATTTAACTCCGGAGCAGTTGTTCGATCTGTCGATGGATGACATTAAGACTTTTATGCATGAGCAGGTAAGGAATGCCTATGATATTAAGGAGGCGCAGGTGAATCAGATTCGTGGTGGTTTGATGCGGGATGCGGAACGTTTCTTTATTTTGCAGCAAATTGATACTTTGTGGCGGGGGGGG
>NZ_LGSU01001188.1 GCF_002260545.1 Hydrocoleum sp. CS-953
AAAATAAATTTATCACACCCTGCCCTGAGAAAGTGATAAAAAATACAAAACTATTATCCAAATCTTCATCAAATATTGACTAAAATATAGCTAATCTTCTGTAGACAATAACTCTCCCAATTTCTAGCTTTTCTATTAGCTAGGCATATAAATTCATAACTAAGTGCTGATACAAAATTAATTACACATTTTATTATATATTTCCAATATTATCCATAAATTATCAGTTCTTTTTCCCTATTCCCTTTTCCCTTTCTCAACTAGGAAATTCCTAAAAGCACAACTACTTAACATCTTCATAATTTCAACGATATATTTGATAATTACCAAACTGAAACTCAAGACTTTATCTTGTTCCTGCTGCCTGTTGCTTTATCTCAATAACTAACTTAAATTGGTCACAGCTTCTGTTTAAACCTTAATATTTTGTTGACAAAATATCTCTGAAAGATAAGGTTAAAATCATCAATAATTGGGTGCATCTCATAATTTGCAAAAATACTTTTTTCCTTTTCCCTAAAAGCGAAAAATTTTTCCCTTTCTTCAAAATTGAGATGCACCCAAATAATTTATACCAAATTCATCAAATAATGTTGCTAATAACAATCAATAGATAAGTTATGACTATTCAAAACAGGATTCACCTGATGATGGTAACTGATACGATTTAACTACTACCTAAAACTTATTTGTCCCAAACTTTTTTTCAATTCATATAGGTAAAATAATTAAATTGCTTAGAAATACTATCTATAGAAATGACTACCACAAAAACTTGGACATGGCAAGGCTGGCCAATATGCTACCAAAGTCAAGGAGAACAGGGCCCTCCTGTGATATTAATACATGGTTTTGGAGCTTCTTGGGGACATTGGCGTAAAAATATTCCTGTATTAGCTGCCAGTTGTCGTTGTTATGCTATCGACTTACTAGGTTTTGGTGGTTCAGCTAAACCTATCCCAAGCAAAGATGTTACCTACACATTTGAAACCTGGAGTCAACAAATTAGTGATTTTTGTAGAGAAATAGTTGGTGTCCCTGCTTTTCTAGTGGGAAATTCTATTGGTTGTATAGTCGCAATGCAGACAGCAGTTGATAATCCCAATCTTATTTTAGGGGTAGGAATTATCAATTGTTCTTTGAGACTTCTGCATGAAAGGAAAAGGTCTACTCTTCCTTGGTATCGTAGTCAAGGAGCATCGTTAGTACAAAAGTTGCTAAAAGTCAAGTGGATAAGTCAGTTATTTTTTAACCAGTTGGCAACAAAGAAAACAGTTAAGCGAGTATTGTTGGAGGCATATAAACGTTCTGAAGCAGTAACAGATGAATTAATCGATATATTATTGAAACCTGCAAAAGATGAGGGAGCAGTAGACGTTTTTGTAGCTTTTACTGGTTATTCTCAAGGACCTTTAGCGGAAGATTTATTACCTATATTACCCTGTTCAGCCATAATTTTATGGGGAGAGGAAGACCCCTGGGAAGATATTGAATTGGGAAAGGAATTTGCCAAGTTTAAAACCGTAGAAAAATTTATTCCTTTGCCTGGAGTTGGTCATTGTCCTCAAGATGAAGCACCAGAATTAGTGAACCCCATTTTGGAGGAATGGATATTAGAAAAAGGAAGTAGGGAGTATTCAATAATTAATAATTAATCATTAGGGTTTAAGGATTGGGTTAAAAGGAATTTTCTCTTTTTTCTCCATGAATGGAGAGGCTTCATACCTTAATTTTTCAGTCAAAATAGAGAGTTAAGATAACTAGAAAACCTCAAAGTATCACTCATAAATTTGATAGAAATTCTAAGTTATAGCTTCTGACTTCTGACTTCTGATTTCTTATGATTTGCCATTTGATTTTCAAATATCTCTAAGGTTCTTAAAAGAGAAATTGATGACTGAAAAGCTTCTTCAGTAAGTTCTATTTTTTCTTCAGGTGTATCAACTATCTCATCACTTAGTAATGTTAAAGAACCAATAATTTTGTTGAGAAAACCACGAGCTTCATAAGATGCCTTAGCTAAAACCTGCTGGTCAATATATTTATCAGCTTCAGATGGGTCGCCAAACTGTATAGAATAGAGACGATGATAGTAACCATCTGGTTTTTCTAGAAGTTCTAAATGACTGCCCATTTCAACTAACTTTCCACGGTCTAAGACAGCTATTTGATCGGCATTTTGAATTGTTGAAAGACGGTGGGCAATAACTAAAACTGTGCGATCGCGACTTAATTTATCAATGGCCTCCTGCACTAAACGCTCAGAAACAGTATCAAGGGCACTGGTGGCCTCATCTAAGATTAATATTTCTGGATCTTGCAATAGCGCCCTAGCAATGGCCAATCTTTGTCGTTGGCCTCCCGAAAGCATTACACCGCGATCGCCTATTTCTGTCTCCCATTGCTTGGGTAAGTCCATAATAAAATCATAAGCATTAGCTTGTTTAGCTGCTTCAATAATTTCATTCTCTGTGGCATCAGGACGAGCATAGACAATATTATTTTTTACCGTATCGTTAAACAAATGAGTTGTTTGACTAACAATACCAGTTTTCCTTCTAAGAGTGGTAATATCAAACTCGCGCAAGTCAATACCATCTATAGTAATGGAACCAGAAATAGGGTCATAAAATCTTGGTAGTAAGTCAGCAAATGTTGACTTACCTGCTCCTGAACCTCCCACTAATGCTAAAGTTTTACCTCTAGGCACAGATATATCAACATTTTTGAGAACCAAATTATCATTACCTGGGTAAGAGAAGGAAATTTTCTTAAAATGAATTTTTCTCCTCACCTTTTGAAAAGGTATGGAACCAGGTTTCATAATTGGTTTATTATCTCTTCTCCATAAGTCTACAGCCATATCAAAACTAGCGGCACCTTTGGCAATTTGATTGCGACTGTTATTAATTTGGGATACAATAGGTAGTAAACGAAATAGAACTAAAAGATAGGTAAGTAGGATAGCAGAAACATTTGCAATTTGATCGGCAAATAAATATCTACCTAATAATAGAATACCGATTACCGTCATCATGCTTGTCACTTCATTTACTGGAGCTATTAACGCTGAATTCATTTTTTCTTTCAGTGCTGTGTTCTCTAAGGAAAGCATTAATTTTCTCAACTGTTTATATTCTCTATTTTCACTACTTACTGATTTAATTAACCGAATACCACTTAGAGTTTCAATTACCTTAATTGCATAATTTTTTTGTGCCTGATTTAAAACATTTCCCAATTTCTTTGACTGACGAATAAAGACCTGATTAATTGCTGCTATTAAACCTACTAATAGAGAAGAAATTAAAGTCAGTTCCCAAGAAATAGAAATTAGTAAGCTGACAAATAAGGAAAGAGTGATTACTTGAGTTATTAAATTCACATAACCATTAATAGTTAGCATGCATTGAGCTGTATCTGAGCCTAAACGCTTCGTTAGGTCCCCTACTTTTACTTTCGTGAAGAAGTCTAAATCGCTGTCCATTAATGTTCGAAACATTTCTGATTTAATCGTATTTGCCAGACTCCGATTAAAGGCTACTGTCAATAAACTTTTTAAATAAGTGGTTAAATTTTTCAGAACAATAGTTAATATAACCGCTAAAAGCATTACTACAAGGCGATACTTTTCTGGAACTCCGTCAAAAGGAGATAGTAAAAATTTAATTATCGGCGGAGAACCTTTCAGCTCAATTTCTTGCCCCGAAATTTGCAATAGTATAGGTACTATTAGAGCTGTATTAACTCCATTAAATATTCCGCTAGTAAATCCTAATATAATGTTTCCAATAATTTGAAAATTGAAAGGCTTACGAAGGATAAAATTTAAGATAAATTCTTTTCCAGACATTGATATTTTCCTTGTCTCTAAGTTAGACTCTCTGAATTATTACGACTTTTAATACCTACTCGCTAAATTTTGATTAAGTCTGATAAAATAGTAGCCATAGCATCGATACTATAGTATTTAATACATCTTTCTCTAGCCTTAATTCCTTGGCTATTTGCTAATGTAAAATCATTAAATATTAATTCAATTTGTGTTGCTATTTGTTCGGGAGAACTAGGTTCGACCAAATAACCAGTATCTCCTACAATTTCAGGAATATCACCCACTTTTGTTGCTATAATTGGTTTAGCCATTGCCATTCCATCAGTTAATTTTAATGGAAATTGTGCCTTTGCTTCTGGAGTATCTCTTTGAGGAACCACTATTATATGAGCAGCAGCTACAATTTCTGGCATAACTGTAGGCGGATATTTTGCCATTTGAATTATCCAACGTCCCCATTTTTCTTTTAATTGACGGTCATAATCATCATAAGGACTACCACCCACAATTACCAATCTTAAATCTGGCTGATTGAGTTTGTCTAAAGCTATTAAAACATCCTCCACTCCTTTATAAGGTCGAGGCGCTCCTGGAAACATTAATATTCTATAATCACTCAAGCCATAACGAGTTCTACTTACCTCTGGATCATACTTATTTGGGTCAAATAAATTTGTATCTTTGCCATTTGGTAGATAAATACCACCAAAGCGTTTTTTGAGAAATTGATTGTGTAGAGTCACCTGATCTGCTTTTGAGACCAAACTTTCGATCCATTTTAAATAGAAGGGATGATCTGGTTGTCGTAAAGCTCCTTCTGACTTCAAAATATCTCTAGCTAATTGTTTAAGACTGGGACGATATTTCCAATTATCTCCTCCATGCCAACTTAGCTCCCAATCATCAATATCCAAAAATACTGGGCGACTGGCCTGCATTTTTTTGATTAAGGCTAAACCCAGACTACTAGGTTTAAGTTTATAAGCATAAATAATATCTCCACTAATTTTGTCTAATAGCTCTTTAGCAGAAAGTAAAAATCCCGGATAATATTTCTTGCTAACAATAGGGATAATTGATAGTTCAGCCTGACTAATATTTATAGGAGAATTTGGATCGACAAAGCCTAATATTTCTACATCGCATCCAATCTTTTTTAGAGCTTGAGACAATAAAAAAGGACGGACTGCTCCTCCCCATCTACCTGCTCCACTGCTAGATAGATCGCTAGCTATTATGGAAATTTTTACCAAATCTGCAAGCCTCCAAATTCTAGGTTAGTGTTAGTCCAAAAACTTTTAACCATCTAAAGTAGGGATTACCAGTCAAATTTACCTAATACTTTTTTCATTTAACCATAAATCTACTCAATGTTAACCTAGTTACACAGTCAAATTAAATCTTTAAAATCTTCTGATGTATCCTGAATGGTACTAACTAACTATAGTAATTCTTAACTGTGAGTTAGATCAGAAATTTTATATTTTAGAGAACAGGGATACAGGTGGGAACAGAAAACAATAAAAATAAACTTTACCTCAAAAAGTTGAGCAACGCTTGCCATACCACTAAATATTTATATTTATAGAATTTTTAATTAAGTCTGGAATACTTGCTTAGGCTTGAACACTTGATTTAAAGGGCTGATAAAATTTTCTCTATTCCATTCTTATTTAAAATAACTATAGCAACCCTAAATCATTTGTCAAAAATAGATAAAAACTTTAAAACCATTACCTCTGTTGTCTGTTCCCAGATTAGCTGTTGCATTTTTACCAGATGTTTTGTTCGCAACCTATGCGCTGATTACTATATATCTATAATTATCTACTTATCTACTTATCTACTTATCTACTTATCTACTTATCTACTTATCTACTTATCTACTTATCTACTTATCTACTTATCTACTTATCTACTTATCTACTTATCTACTTGAGTCACTCGCCAACTTAGTTTCATATTTACCCAGAAGTTCCATAAAGTAACAGTAGCAATCGCTATTAACTTAGCCAGATATTCATTAATTCCAAAAAGATTAAATAATAAGTTCACAATTAGTAAATTAAAAATCAAGCCAGTCAGACAAATTAAGTTAAATTTTAATAACCTTTTAAACCTTTTCTGCCAACCACCTTGAGAACTAGAGATATCTCCAAAAGTCCATAGGTCATTCCACAAAAAATTATTGATAATTCCTGCTTCAGCAGAGAACATAGCACTGCCAGTTAAGCCCAAACCCATAGCTTCACGCAATAAATAAAATATTGCTATATCTACAGATACACCACTAAAGCCAACTATAACAAATCGGATAAATCTACCAATCGGCCATTTAGCAAATCTTAAAGTTAGTAAGTGTTGTAAATATTCTATATATTGTTTCCAGGTAACTTTACTTTCTCCTCCTAAACGTTCTTGGAAAACATAGCCTACTTCTGCCACCAACCGAATATTACCTCGGCATAAAACTTCAATCAGGATTTTGTACCCCACTGGGCTAAGAGTTTGGCCAGCGATCGCTGACCGATGAACCATAAAATAGCCACTCATTGGGTCAGAGACTCGCCCTACTACTCCAGGCAAAATAACTAATCCTAAAAGTTGAGCCCCACGAGACAAAAATCTTCTAACTATACTCCAGTCACTGACACCCCCTTCTTCAACATGACGACTAGCTACTGCTAAATCAGCACCTTTTTCCATTTCTGCTAATAGTTTTAAAAGGGTTTCTAGAGGATGTTGTAAGTCAGCATCAATAACTCCTAATATTTCTCCTTTTGCTACTTGCCAACCACGAACTACTGCTGTAGAAAGTCCTCTTTCTTTTTCTCTACACATTACCCGTAGTTGTGGGTATTCTCGTGCCATATTCTGAGCTACTTCCCAGGTTAAGTCTGGGCTATTATCATCTACTATAATTAATTCATAGGCATGAGGAATTTGAGTATCTAATAGTTGAGTTAGTCTTTGGATAAGCGTTGGAATATTTTGACTTTCTTTGTATGTAGGAATCACTAGAGAAAGTTTGATTTCTATGGTACTTGATTTTCTGGCATTTTCTGTTATTGCACTAACATTTAATAAACCAGTTGGGACTCTGATTAATGAGTTTTTTTGACTTGTTATCATTAATTTATTCTCTTTTTTCTTTCTGGCTTAGTGTTGAATATCATAAAATCAATATCAGTAATTGCTAATTTTTATCCCCTCTTTATTGATGTTTTTAACCGTAAAATCAAGTATTTTTATGTGATAATTTGAATCGCCAATAATTAGTTAAATATTATTCAGATTAATTTTGATTTATTATTTATCCACAACGATCATTTTTCCTAGTTGAATAATGATGATGTGATTTTATTTTGCCATAAATTTAGCTCTGCTATGAGCTTGACTAATTATCATCAATCAAATTAATTTTACCCATTTGAATAAAATCAAAGATCTGATTAATTTGATGNGTAATTAAAACAAAAGCGAGCCGAAAAATCCACAACGATCATTTTTCCTAGTTGAATAATGATGATGTGATTTTATTTTGCCATAAATTTAGCTCTGCTATGAGCTTGACTAATTATCATCAATCAAATTAATTTTACCCATTTGAATAAAATCAAAGATCTGATTAATTTGATGTCGCTCTTCATCTGTTATTTTTTTTTCCGATAAAATTGCCGAAGTAAGCTGTAGATATTCCCGACGACTGAGTTTACCTGATGTCATAATTCGGTTTACCATTTGATTAATTGTCACCTTTGGTTGATTTTGCTCACTCCATAACATAAGTTCTTAATCTACTATCTATTTATGATTTGTTAATTTGGGATTATGTGTTTAATAATACACCTTTGAAAGTAATATGGAATCAATACTATAGCAGTTATCACCATAGTTGTACAG
>NZ_LGSU01001189.1 GCF_002260545.1 Hydrocoleum sp. CS-953
CGTGGAAATAATTAATTGCTATCTGGAAGATACACCCAAACTTTTAAATGAAATTACTCAAGCAATTGAAAAAGAGCAGGCAGAATTGCTACAAAAATCTGCTCACACCATGAAGTCTAGTAGTGCTTCTGTCGGTGCCACAAACCTATCTCAGCTTTGCAAGGAATTAGAATCTATTGGACGTGGGGGAGCTACGGAAGGCACAGATGTGATTTTATCTCAGGTTAAGGCAGAATATGAGCGGGTTGAGAATGCTTTACGAGATGAACTTCAGGCTTATATGTAGAAATTATCCTGGGTGTATTTTGAGTTAATTTGGGTGTTGGTGATGCGTGGCTATGATTTTTCTGGCATTCTAGAAACCGGCTTTGTATTAGATGCTGATAAATAGTGAAATTTGTCTCCAACAAACCCGGTTTCTTATAACAGTTTAGATTTCATAGCTCGGTTCACCAACGCCTGAGTTAATTTGTAGCAAAGATTATCTATCAAACTTATATTATAGGCAACTAAAGACAAATTTAGTATAATACTTATTATATATAAACACCCATTATGATTACTCTGAGTAGCTACCACATAACCGAAATCCTCTACCAAGGGACAAGAACTGCAGTTTATCGAGGGACGCGCAATAAAAATAACCAACCTGTTATTATCAAAGTATTGCGCAATAAATCCCCCAAATTTAATGAACTCCTACAATTTCACAACCAAATTGACTATTACGATCGCTCTATTGCTAAAGCTCAGGAAAATGAGTACATTCCAAGCAGCAATATCCCTAGAAAATGCTCGACTTTATCAACAAGCTCAACAAGCATTAAAAGATTTACAACAAGCACAATTACAAATTGTTCAAAGCGAAAAAATGTCAGCATTAGGTAATTTAGTTGCTGGTGTAGCACNCTACAATTTCACAACCAAATTGACTATTACGATCGCTCTATTGCTAAAGCTCAGGAAAATGAGTACATTCCAAGCAGCAATATCCCTAGAAAATGCTCGACTTTATCAACAAGCTCAACAAGCATTAAAAGATTTACAACAAGCACAATTACAAATTGTTCAAAGCGAAAAAATGTCAGCATTAGGTAATTTAGTTGCTGGTGTAGCACATGAAATGAATAATCCTGTTGGCTTTATTTGTAATGGTCTTGAGCAAACTCAACCCATCATTATAGATATTATTGAACACCTACAACTATATCAAGAAACTTTTTCCCAACCAAGTGAGGAAATTATTACACACGCAGATGAAATCGACTTGGATTATAGTCTAGAATATTTGCCCAAAATTATAGATGCAATGGTTATGGCAGCGGACAGATTGAAAAATATTAGTGTTAGTTNTATTTGTAATGGTCTTGAGCAAACTCAACCCATCATTATAGATATTATTGAACACCTACAACTATATCAAGAAACTTTTTCCCAACCAAGTGAGGAAATTATTACACACGCAGATGAAATCGACTTGGATTATAGTCTAGAATATTTGCCCAAAATTATAGATGCAATGGTTATGGCAGCGGACAGATTGAAAAATATTAGTGTTAGTTTAGGAACCTTCTCCCGTGCGGATACAGAGCATAAAGTAAAGTTTAATATTCATGATGGGCTAGATAGTACCATTTTAATTCTCAAACATCGTCTTAAAGCTAACACAAAACGTCCAGAAATTGAAGTTATTACTGAGTATGGTGATTTACCACAAGTTGATTGTTTTCCAGGTAAGTTAAATCAGGTATTTATGAATATTTTGGCAAATGCTATAGATGCTTTAGATGAGTCTAATTACGGACTTAGCTTTGAGGATATTGAAGGAAAACCCAATAAAATTATGATTAAAACTATAGCTGAAAATGAACAAGTAAAAATATCAATTAGTGATAATGGTAAAGGGATGAGTCAAGAGGTGCAAGCACGAATTTTTGACCATTTATTTACTACTAAAAGAGTTTGTCAAGGTACAGGTTTGGGATTAGCGATCGCTCAACAAATTGTTGAAGAAAAACATGAGGGTTGCCTAGAAGTAGAGTCGGAGTTGGGTACAGGTACGTCCTTTTATATCCAATTGCCAATGAAGCGATTCTCTAGTATTAGTGAACAAAGGGATGAATATGTGTACAGAAGGTAAATCTCTTCTTTTACCGAAATAATTAATCATTAAACAATTAAATAATTAGATAATTCACGCCTTGAAGCCTCCCCTTTCAAGGGGAAAAAAACGGTCGTTTGCGGAGCATTCCGTCAGGATGGGATGGCGAGGTTTCCCGCTCTTGCAGAGCCGCTTCGCTAACGCCATATCCAATCGACCAAGAGAAATAAATATTTTCCTTATTTGTCAATCCTCTCCCTAAAAGGGAGAGGTAATTATCAATTATCANATCGACCAAGAGAAATAAATATTTTCCTTATTTGTCAATCCTCTCCCTAAAAGGGAGAGGTAATTATCAATTATCAATTATCAATTATCAATTATCAATTATCAATTATCAATTATCAATTATCCATTAATGACGGTTGTTGCAGTAGTGTTTAATTCTAATAGTTTAAATATCATTTATTGGTTTGAATATTCCTTAATTAGCTATAATAAAATTATCTGTACAGTTTTGGCTCTAGATATCATTTTATGAATATAGCTAAAAGTATTATTTTTTCTCCCTGTATTCTCACCCCTTCAACAAGTTTAAATGAAGCTATTAGTCTAATGACAAAAGCAAAAGGAAGTTCTTGTCAGATTAGTTATAGTGAAAATAGGATACCTGCCTCGAAAAATATTGGTCAAATTAGCAGTTGTATCTTAATTGTAGAAAATAAAAAATTAGTAGGAATTATTACAGAAAGAGATTTAGTTAAATTAACTATTCAAGGAAAAACATTACAAAATAAGACTGTTGGCGAACTAATGACGAGTCCAGTTGTATCACTTCTCTATGACGAATTTAGTGACTTATACATTGCCTATAGTTTAATGCGTCGTCATCGTATTCGCCATTTACCTATTTTAGATATACAGGGTTATCCTATTGGGTTAGTTACTTTATCTAGTTTGCGTCAAATTCTAAGTCCACGTTATTTTTTCCGGTTTCGACAAGTTGATGAAGTTATGACTCGTCATGTAATTTGGGATGTTCCCTCTACTTCTGTTATGGAAATAGCAAAAAAAATGGTTTTTAATCAGGTTAGTTGTATTCTTTTGGTGGAACAGAAATCAGATATTTTGACTCCACTAGGAATTATTACAGAAAAAGATATTGTACAGTTTCAGGCACTAGATATAAATTTAAAAGAGCTTACTGCCGAGCAACTAATGAGTTATCCGTTATTTTGTTTAAAACCAGAAGATAACCTTCTTCAAGTCTATCAAAAAATGGAAGAATTACGAATTAGAAGGTTAGTTATAACAGGAAAAAAAGGGGAATTATTAGGAATAATAACAGAAACAGATTTAGCTAATCTTATCGATCCTATCGAAATGTCTGGTTTCTTAGAAATCCTAAAATATAGAGTTAGCCAACTTGAAGAGGAAAAAGCTTTTTTACTCCAAAAACAAGGAATAGAATTAAATCAAGCTATTGCAGAAAACCAATTTGAATTATATTATCAACCACAATTTAATTTAAGAACAAAAAAGGTTTTTGGTGCAGAAGCTTTAATCCGTTGGAATTCTCCGGAAAAAGGTAGAGTTTCTCCTGCTGAATTTATTCCTTTAGCTGAAAAAACAGGTTTTATTATTCCTCTAGGTCAATGGGTATTAGAAACTGCTTGTAAACAAATAAAAGATTGGCAAAAAGAGGGTTTGCTACATCTACAAATTTCTGTCAATATCTCAAGTAAACAGTTTCATCAACCTAATTTAGCTGAAGAAATCTTAAAGATTTTGAAAAAATATGAAATCCCACCGCAATGCCTTAAATTAGAACTAACTGAAAGTGTATTAGTGCAAGATATTGACATGACATTAGAACAGTTTAAAATGTTAAAAGCAGCGAAAATTGAAGTTTCAATTGATGATTTTGGTACAGGATATGCTTCGTTGGCATATTTACAACATTTTGATTTTAATACTCTAAAAATTGACTGTTCTTTTGTTAAAAATATTCATAAAAATTCCAAAAATGCGGCTATTACTAATGCTGTTATTCGCATGGCTAAACAATTAAACTTTCAAGTTATTGCAGAAGGAGTAGAGACTAAAGAAGAAAGCGATTTCTTATATGCTAATGGTTGCGAATTAATTCAAGGTTATTTAATTAGTCGTCCCCTTTCTGCCAGAGATTTTTCTAAATTTATAGCTTTTTGACAGCAATTTCGGAGTTACAAGCAGGATGCTTACTTATAACAGTTTTCATTAATATAGACTACAGAGATTTAGGTTTAAAGGAAGAAGGAAGAAGTTTTGTAGTCTACCTTTGTGAAAACCGCTATAATTGTCGTAACATAAGCATCCTGCTTGTTACAGATTCAATATAAATTTTTCTGGGGTGTCTGTTGAAGAAATTTTTAAACGGATAAATTCTGCCCATGCTGCCTCATTTAATAAACTTAAAGCTGCTTGGCGATTTTGACGAGCGATCGCTTCTATAACTCTTTGCCATCCAGACTGTAAATGTTCTATATTTTTATCTGATTTATCAACTATATTTAACCAAGAAGTTGCTTTCTCAAAAATCGGTTCATCTGGTGAAATTTGTTTTGACCTCAACCCCTGAATAACTATTTTTAACCACACTGGAAAAAGTTCAATCCAATTATGATATTGTAATTCCTGAAGTGCTATTTCTGTCATACCTAAAGCACCCCAAATACAAACACATTTTATAGCTAAATTAATATCCTGATTTGACACTGCGGACTCCCATAAATTCTCAGCATGAGATTGAAATCTAGCTTGTAAATATTCATAAGCTGACTTAACAGTATCAGTATTTGTTACTTTATAAGTTGTCTCTCCTCGAAAATTTCTATCTCCTCGATAAGAAAGCCAATTATGAGAGCCAGATAAATGAATTTTTCTATCTACTAATACTTCCTTAGCATGGGAATTTCCTAACCAAAATATCTGAGCTGCTGGTAAATCTTCAGGAGTTCTAATTGTTAACAATTTTTCCTCAACTTTGGGCGACATTGGTTTAGTTTCTTCTGCTTGTTTTTCGGCAATTCCATATCCGATTAAAATCCACACTCCATTATTTGCCAACTTTTGTAAAAGTTGCAGAAACTCCTCATCGACTACTTCCTCAGTCACCCAAGGAGAATAAATTAAAATCTGTTGAGTTGCTGCTTTAAGAGTAGATAAAAACTCCGGTCTAATTTGGCGATCGCGCAACAAGATAAATTCGGAATTTTTTGGTAAAGTTTTCTTCCCCTTATCTCTAGTTTGTTTAATTATTTCATTTGCTTTTTGCCGAATTTTTTGGAGTCTTTCCTCAACTTTTTGGTTTTTTAATTCTAAAATTGATTCTGTTTGAGAGGCTATAGATTCAGGAGGCAAACCACATAATTCATTGAGCAAAACTTCTCCCTTTTCTGCCATTTCTTGTAATTGATTTGAAACCTGTTCTAAAATTTTATTTCCTTCTCTTGCTTGTAAAATTAACTTTTCTTCAATCACATCAAATATTACCAAAATAGAAATAGCTTTCCAGGTAATTTTTTCTGCATCTTTATCTACAGAAAAATCTGTAACTATTTGCCCTGATTCTGGTAGATGAATACCTAAATCAGAATCCAATATTTGCTGTTTAAATTCTTCAATAGTCAAATTAGTAATATCAGGGATTGTATTTTCAAAGGTTATAAAATCTGCTAAATTTGGTAGTTCAGGAGATTTAGATATTGCAGCAGAAAGTCGCCAGTTTATTTGTTCAGAAAGAGGGTTAGTAATAGCATAAATAATTTTATTTTCTGGCGGTTGTGGCAAGGAACCTTTTGTATAAAATTCTTTTCCTTCAGAAGTTATAGTAATTGTAGAATCTGGTGGTGTTAGAGTTAAGGTTTGTAGAGATTGAAGAGTATTAGTAGTGTTTTGAATAAATATCGGGTCTAACTTTAGTATTTGTGCTAATTCCACTTCAGTTGGTGGAGGATTAAACTCAATACTTGCTCTGAGAATAAACTCCTCAAGAATATTCAAATCTCGTTCTTTTGTAATTTCAATTTGAACCGGGGTTTGATATAGTTGATAACAAAATTGACGGGCAGCAAAAACTGACAAACCAGGACTATCTTTTTCGATTTTATCAGCTAAATTATTTAATTGGGAGTCGATATATTTAGTAGGAGATTGTAGAAACATTTGCTTTTTCAGTTATCAGTTATCAGTTATCAGTTATCAGTTATCAGTTACCAGTTACCAGTTATCAGTACCTACAACTATTAAATTAATTTCATTATAAATTAATATCCCAAACCATTTTACCCTCCCATGCTCCCGAAGGTTTTTAGATAGTGGGAGCATCTAGCTCCCGAACCATTCGTTAAAACAAATTCGCGAGCTTCTAGCTCGCACTGGATGGCATCAATGAATTAATTTCATTATACAGCGCTTTTCAGATTAAAGAATTCTGATTTCTTTCTTGAGCTAAGATATACCTGAAAATAATTAAGTAAAAGTCAACAAAACTTTAAGATTAAACTAAACTTTAGATATCGGTTTCATTAATGGATAATTATTTATTAATTGATAATAAATTAGTTATCAATTATCAATCATCCTTGATAAGGAGAGGCTTTAAACCTCTGGAGATTAATTACAGCCTATTTCATGTAAGTGTGGTATAGTAATTATACTAAATTGACACAATTTTTGAATTAAAACTTAATTCTATACTTCAAAAACCATTTAAAAAGTGATTAGTTCTACTGTACTTCGTAAACCTGGAATACACTGTGTTAATTATCAATTATCCATTATCAATTATCCATTAATTTATTATGTCTCAATGTCTCAACCCAGAATGTCTAACTATTAATCCCGATAATTTTCAATTCTGTCAAAAATGCGGAGATAAATTATTACTTGTAGAACGTTATTGGGCAAAAAGTATTCTCGGACAAGGTGGTTTTGGTCGAACTTTTTTAGCAGTAGATGAGTTTAAACCTTCTAAACCTTTTTGTGTGATTAAACAGTTTCTTCCTCAAGCACAAGGAACGGAAACTGTGGCAAAAGCTGCGGAGTTATTTGCACAGGAAGCAGAAAGGTTGGAATTGTTAGGAAAGCATCCACAAATTCCTGAACTTTATGCTTATTTTTCTGTGGATAGTCGTCAATATTTGGTACAGGAATTTATTAAAGGTGAAACTCTACAACAAGAGTTAGATAGTCGTGGGGTTTTTAATGAAAGTCAGATTCGAGAATTGTTAATTGACTTATTATCTGTTTTGCAATTTGTTCACAGTCATAATGTGATTCATCGGGATATTAAACCGGAGAATATTATTAGGAGAGAGGCGGATAAAAAGTTAGTTTTGGTTGACTTTGGAGCAGCTAAAGTTCTGCCAAAAACTCAACGTCGGACGGTGACTGGAACGGTTATTGGTTCGGCAGAATATTGCGCCCCGGAACAGTCGATGGGAAAGGCAAAGTCTGGAAGTGACTTGTATAGTTTGGGGGTGACTTGTTTGCATTTATTGACTCAGATGAATCCGTTTGATTTGTATGATGTAATGGAAATGGAATGGGTATGGCGAGATTGTTTAAATGGAAATTTTGTTAGTGATGAATTGGG
>NZ_LGSU01000119.1 GCF_002260545.1 Hydrocoleum sp. CS-953
TTACATCAAGTTGGAAATAACTATTTATATGTGAATCGTGGTTTAGGAACTTATTTTCCAGGGAGATTATTTTGTCGGCCAGAAGTTACAGTAATTACATTAGAAACTAATTAGGGTGCATTAAATGTACTCTATTTTTTTTAGGGTACTAATTTTTAGCCATAAATTTGTAGAGGTGGGTTTCAACCTAAATAATTAGATACAAGGATTTTTATCTAATTATGAAATCTACCTCAATTTTTTGGTTACAGTCATATATTTATAAGCTCCTGAACATTTAAGATTATATTCAGTTAATATAGTAATCCTATTTTAGTTGTAGTATTTTGGTGGTAGGGGCGATCCGAATTCGACCCGACAGGAGTCATAATTTCAAAGGCTTTAAATTGAAATTAACTATTATGAAACTTGTTACAACCTATTTAGGACTGCTATACCGATTATAAAACATTGGTTAACCTAGTTAGCTTAAATTGGATTGAGGAAAATACTTCGGATCTTATCCGCAGAATAAACCTAAAAAAGACATATTATCAATGACTATCTAAACTTTCAGATAAACTATCAAACTAAAACTTTTGAGATTATAGACATATTCCAACATCCTATTCAAAGTTAACTTTATTGATGACTAAATACTTATTAATATAAAGACAGCGATCGCCTAATTGTCTGCGCGAGTAACTTATACCCTTTCACAGAAGTTAGACTTTATAGTTTCAGGCAATTATTTGACATTTAAAGTCTGAAACTGTTTGTGACATCCCTAAATTGAATTGCTGTTACCAAAACTTATTAAGAAAAAATATATTTATGGAAGAGTTTATTAGAAAGCTACTAACAAATTTTGTCGAACTAACTATTTTTTCCCTAATGCTGTCATTGGGGCTAAACTTAACCATCAAGCAAGTCACGTTATTATGGCGAAAACCAAAAATATTACTTAGTTTTTTATTAGCAGTAGATATATTAGTTCCCATTGTTGCATTACTAATAGTATTACTATTATTCGATCTGCCACAATCAGTCAAAATAGGTCTAATATTAATGGCAGTATGTCCAGGCGCACCACTTACCACCAGAAAAATAGTCCAAGCAAAAGGCAATTTTCCCTATACAGTAAGTTTTCAGGTAACAGTCTCTCTGTTAGCAGTAATTACCGTTCCCTTACTGTTAGCAATTTTAAGTTCTCTGTTTCCCCCTGATGTTGATATCTTACCCAGACAAGTTGCCGAACAAGTAACATTTGCTCAGTTACTCCCCATCAGCATTGGCATTGCTATTAGAGAAGCATGGCCGCAACTTGCTGATGATATGGGAAAACCACTAACGAAAATTGCTAACGTAATGTTCATAGTGTTGGTTATTTTTGTTTTGGTAAAGAGTCTGGATATTGTTCTGGGTTTGAGTTGGTTATCAGTAGTAGCAATTATTTTGATGACAGTTTTATCTTTAGCGATCGGTCATTTATTGGGGGGGCCAAGAGAAGATACTCGTACAGCTTTAGCAGTTTTCTGTGCCACTCGTAACCCTGGTTTAGCATTATTAATTGCTAGTTTGAATTTTCCCCAGTTGGGGGTATTGCCAACACTGGTAGCTTATGTGTTAGTGGGAGCTTTAGCTTCTATTCCTTATCTGAGCTGGCGCAAACGTATTGCTGCTCAACGTGCTGAAGTAGAAATGGAAATATAGATGTAATAGACCTCTCCCAATAAAGATATAGACTTTTGGAAAGAGTAGGGAACAGGGAACAGGGAACATATTTTTAGGAAAAAGGTACGAAAAATGATTTAGGCAACTGAATTTTACAACTCTAGCTTATGTTAGAGTTATTTTTGCGAAGCTCCCAAAACCAGACTTAAGGCTTTATCCAAGGAATTATCAGAGTCTCGATCCAACCTCTTAGAAAAAATCTACTCAAAACGAGTAATTGTATCCATCTCGTCTGTGAATGGGTTGGATATGATTTCGAGATACAGACAAGATTTTATCCCCATGTCGGATATCAAAATTACCTTTACTTCTGACAGTTTTAATCCTGACTCCTTTTAATCCAATATTTTTCCCTTTGACGAAATTGATAATGTCTCCTGTTTTCCAACCACCTACAGGTTTTTTAGCCTGATAACCCTTGCGGGGAAAACCATATTTGTCCATTTGTACCATCTTTCTGCAACCATGTCCCATTGCTGTTACCACTAATGGTTGAG
>NZ_LGSU01001190.1 GCF_002260545.1 Hydrocoleum sp. CS-953
ACTTTATTGGGTTTTCTATAGCACATTATCAAGTAAAACTAAAAAAACTTTCACACCATTAAGCTCAAAATATCTTGATATTTCCTGTTATTTTGTTCATCAGCTATTGAATTAGAACCAAATATTGAATTAGAACCAAATGCGGTCGATCCTTACAATAATCGAGGAATTATTCGGTGGCAGTTGGGAGATGATTAAAGAGCAATTGCTGATTATTCTCAAGTGATTTACTTGAGACCTAATGATGCTCAAGCCTATTTTAATCGGGGTATTGCTAAATTAGAATTAGGAGATAAAGAAGGAGCAATTGTTGATTATAATCGAGCAATTTAACTTAAACCAAATTATGCAGAAGCTGATTTAAATTGAGGTAATATTTGGCAAAAATTGGGAAATTATCAACAAGCAATTGCAGATTTTTCTCAGGCAATTAAGTTAAATAATAAATTAGCAGATGCTTATAATAATCGGGGTAATATCCGCCGTTTGTTGGGAGATAATCAGGGAGCAATTATTCACTATAATCTAGCGTTGCAAATTAAACCAAATTTGCCAGATACTTACAATAATCGGCGTAATGCTTATAGTGCTTTAGGGAATTATTCAGAGGCTATATCTAATTATAATCAAGCTTTAGAACTTAATTCAGATTTATTTTTAACTTATAATAATCGAGGTGCTGTTTATGTAGACTTAGGAAATTTTGAGGCAGCTTTAGCAGACTTTATTAGAGCCATTGAATTACAGCCTAATTTTGCTAATGATCCATGAAAATCGTGGAATTATCTATCAGCAATTAGGTGATTTGAATAAAGCTTTAGAATATTTACAAAAAGCTGCTGAATTATTTGAGCAAGAAGATAAAAATTCTGAGTCGAAAAGACTCAAAGAAGTAATTGATAAAATTCAGCGGGATAGTGAAATTAAATCAATTTAATTTCCTAATTCTTGGAGGAAACCAATATTGTAGGTTGGGTTGAGGAACCGAAGCCTAACTTAAAGCTATTTCTACCATGAAGATTTCCCCTACTTTTAATTAGGAATCGAAGGTCCGAGTATTTGTTTACCTTNCCTAATTCTTGGAGGAAACCAATATTGTAGGTTGGGTTGAGGAACCGAAGCCTAACTTAAAGCTATTTCTACCATGAAGATTTCCCCTACTTTTAATTAGGAATCGAAGGTCCGAGTATTTGTTTACCTTGTTTTTCTATTGCTGCTAATTCTAAATTTAATTCTAAAATTTTTTCCAAAATATTGTCATTATTATTAAATTTATAAGCTTGTATTACTAACTTATCTAGTTGAGCATGAAGTTTAAAAAGTTGACTGCTAGGTTCGGTAAAAAATTGATTATAAAGTTGAGTTATTCCCCACTGTTTTTCTTCCATTTGTTTTGTACGATATTGATGTAGTTGTTTGGTAGTTTCCCGAATTTCCTGTACTAATTTTTGACTAGGGTTTTGAGGAAATGGAAAAGTTTCAAAACAGGTATTATGAGTGTAGCGAATATCCCCTTTAAGAGTTGAACTTTTAGCCTGAATCCAGATACGATGAACTTGAGATAAAAGAATGCCAAGAATGTAAAAATCTTCAGAAGCAACAACTTTCGTTGTGTTTCCTGGAAGCCAACTAGGAAAGCAAGGAATGAAAATTGCCCATTTTGATACTTCTGGTACGGCAAAATAACATGATAAAGGAGCGATCGCTTTTCTCATTTCCAGTCTTTTTCCTTCGTACTTCCACCAATTTACTTTTAACTTAGAATTGCGATTATTTTGGCGTTCTTTTGGAATAGTTTCTCTGACTCTTTCAAAAGGTTTTTGATAATAACTAGCTTCTTCAATACTCATATCATTAAAATCAATAATCCAACGTTCAGGTTTTCCATGAGGATTTTGTGCTAGATTTCTCCCCATTGAAAATAGTTTCAAAACATCTTGATTTTTAGCATCAGCTTCAATCCAAATATTTACCTCCTTCTCAGTAACAATAAATCCTTTACCATTAGGAATTACCCCTTGAAAACATTGATTTTTATTAGCCTTTAACTTAACTGCTCCAGAAACATCTATCGTCGAAGTCAAGGATGAATTAATCAGACTAACTTTTTGATTATCCAAATAATAACCTTCAGGTTTTTGCTTACTCCAATTAATAATACTAACATGAACATTTGCTTCCCCAGACCAAGGTTGAGTCGAAATCGCCTCATGGATATAACCACCATTTTGAGTAATAAAATCTAGAGAAGCAACTCTACTTTTTCCCTGACTAACAGAATTTGTTCCTACCAACCCAGCTCTACCATTTTCTCCTAAATATTCGTGAGCTAGTCGATACCAATAACAGCAAAAATCTACAGAATCTTTCACATCATAAAACTGTTCAAAAACTCTATCAACATACTCATCTCCAACAGCTAATCTAATATGTTTTCCCCCCAAAAAAGGAGGGTTGCCAATAATAGCATTAGCCTCCGGCCATCTACTAAATAAAGCATCTTGACAAACAATATTTTTATCCGAAGTATCCAAAGGCAAAGCAGGTTCAGTTAACTTAAACTTATCAATAGCAACCTTCCGAGCAATCATTAAAGTAACCCTTGCCAATTCCACAGCAAATTGATTATTATCCATTCCATAAAATTGTACTGGAGTAACAAAACTCATTTCTATTTGTTCCTCTTTTGAACGGCGACGACTAGCAACTTTTTCTAATAACAACTGTTCAATTCTTTTCAACTCCTGATAAGCAATATAAAGAAAATTTCCCGAACCACAAGCAGGGTCTAAAACTCGATAACCTTGTAATTCAAGCTGCAATTTATTCAACTCTTTAATAGTAGTTGCTGCCTCAATTTTTTCCTCCCAAAATTTACTAATAGTCGGTCTCACAATTTTCATTATGTCAACTTCAGAAGTGAAATGAATTCCATAACTATGACGCTTTTCCTTATCAGTTGCTGCCTCAAATATATTGCCAAAAATTGCCGGGCGAATTTGACTCCAATTTTGCCTACCACAAGCCTCCAAAATCCTCAATTCCGATTTAGTTAACTCTATCGGAGGAAAGACAGAAAATCAACCACCATTAAAATAATCTACTCCTTCATAACGCCCAGTCGGTGTAATTCCAGGCTGATTCATTTCTCGAAATAATCCACCAATAATGTCATAAGAATTACCATCTTTTAAACAGTCTTGAACACAAGAAATAAACAGATTTTCCGGTAACATTCCTCTGTCAGCAGCAAACATTGCTAAAACACATTGCAATACAAATCTTTGAGCATCAAACTGATTAAATAATTTTTGTTTTTTACCTCTTTCTTGTAATTCTTGAAAAAGCTGCCCCATTCGTTTCGCTGCTGTTTCTGTGACTTCGACTTGGTTATTTCTAAATACTGGTTGCCTATTAGCTATTTCCATGAAGGTAAAAGCACCAGAACGTTCAGGTATTTGTGTCAACGGAATGCAGTCTACTGGAGTATCTAATTGAGTGTTGAAGTCAAAAATCCAAAATTCGTTAAAATTGCAAAGTATCACATATTTCGGGCGGTCAGGAATTAAACGTATCCAATAATCAAATGCTTGGGAATAATATTTGTTTAAGTCTTCCCCACGTTTTTTCATTTCTATTAAAACCCGTGGTTTCCACACTAAATCTGCAAAGCCTGTATTACCTTTTTTACTACCTTTTTTAATTCTTTTTTCATAAGTTGCTCCTGCTTCTATTGCTCCCTCATGTCCGAATGCTTGAAAAAAGCGATCTAAAAATATTTGTGCTTCTCCTTTTTCATCTCCAGTGATGTGTTGTTGACAGAAAATGACAAAATTTTGGAGTTTTTCAGTAGAAGCTGACATGATAATTATTCCTTTTTTCCTTTTTTAAAGCTCGTAAGTAGGTTGTAATATTTTATCGTAGGGGTTTTCTCCAAACCCTGGTCTCCAAACCCTGGTCTCCAAACCCTGGTCTCCAAACCCTGGTCTCCAAACTCTGGTCTCCAAACCAAACGCCAAAATAGGATTTGGAAACCAAACCCCTACAGCTTTTTTCACAAATCACTTTACCGAAATAATTAATAATTAAACAATTAAATAATTCACGGCTTGAAGCCTCCCCTTTCAAGGGGAAAAAATAAATCTGTTCCTTATTCGTCAATCCTCTCCCTAAAAGGGAGAGGTAATTATCAATTATCAATTATCAATTAATGAACGCCTTTATTATTCGTAACATTCTTTTTTCAAAATGCTATAACACCTCATCTTTTCATCTTTACATCTGTGGGAAAATCCCTGTTTGCCCTATTCTCCCACTCCTAATATTCATAACAAAAAAACACCTACTTAAAAGTAACAATAAATCCTTTGCCATTGCGACATAAAACGCAGCGCGACATCAAAAATGAAATAACAGACGGCTAACAACTGCCCACTAACAACTAACAACTAAAAACTGATAACTGATAACTGATAACTGAAAAAAACCCCCCACCAAAGGTAGGAGGTTTAATTTAATCTAACCTACTAAACCAGAGTTCAGCTAATCTCTAAAAATTAACCAAACTTACCAGCAGTCGAGGCTATCAAGAACGCGGCATAAGTCAGCACATAACCCACCGTAAAGTGAGCTAAACCAACAACACGAGCTTGAACAATAGAAAGAGCAACAGGCTTATCCTTCCAACGAACCAAGTTAGCTAGAGGAGTACGCTCATGCGCCCAAACAATTGTTTCAATCAACTCTTGCCAATAACCACGCCAAGAGATGAGGAACATGAAACCAGTCGCCCAAACTAGGTGTCCGAATAAGAACATCCAAGCCCAAACAGACAAGTTGTTAGTTCCATAAGGGTTATAACCATTAATTAACTGGGAAGAGTTCAACCACAGATAATCACGGAACCAACCCATTAAATGAGTAGAAGATTGATTAAACTGAGCTAAGTTACCTTGCCATGCAGATAGGTTCTTCCAATGCCAGTAGAATGTTAGCCAACCAATGGTGTTTAACATCCAGAACATAGCTAGGTAGAAAGAGTCCCAAGCAGAGATATCGCAAGTACCACCACGACCAGGGCCATCGCAAGGGAATGCGTAACCGAAGTCTTTCTTGTCTGGCATTAACTTAGAACCACGAGCATCCAACGCACCTTTAACCAAAATCAAAGTAGTTGTATGCAGACCTAAAGCGATCGCGTGGTGAACCAAGAAATCTCCAGGTCCAATAGTTAAGAACAGAGAGTTAGTACCACTATTGATAGCATCTAACCAACCTGGTAACCATACAGCACTAGGAGTGGAAGCAATACTATCAGCGTTAGACAACAGCACATCCATGCCGTATAAAGCCTTCCCGGAAGCAGCTTGAACGAACTGAGCAAATACNCCTAAAGCGATCGCGTGGTGAACCAAGAAATCTCCAGGTCCAATAGTTAAGAACAGAGAGTTAGTACCACTATTGATAGCATCTAACCAACCTGGTAACCATACAGCACTAGGAGTGGAAGCAATACTATCAGCGTTAGACAACAGCACATCCATGCCGTATAAAGCCTTCCCGGAAGCAGCTTGAACGAACTGAGCAAATACTGGCTCAATCAAGATTTGCTTTTCAGGAGTACCAAAAGCAACCACTACATCATTGTGGACATAAAGACCTAGAGTGTGGAAACCTAAGAATAAAGAAACCCAGCTCAAGTGAGAGATGATAGCTTCCTTATGGTTTAATACACGATCCAATACGTTACCTTTATTTTGCTCTGCATCATAATCCCGTACTAGGAAAATTGCACCGTGAGCAAAAGCACCTACCATAATGAAACCAGCAATATACTGGTGGTGGGTGTAAAGTGCAGCCATTGTAGTGTAATCCCTTGCCATGAAAGCATAAGGAGGCAAAGCATACATATGCTGTGCAACCAAGGAAGTAATTACACCCAAGGAAGCTAGAGCTAAAGCTAACTGGAAGTGTAGAGAGTTGTTTAGAGTTTCATACAACCCTTGGTGAGGCAAGTTAAACTGACCTTGACTCTTACCACCGATTAAACCAGCTTTGGAATCAAGCATTTCTTTAATGCTGTGACCGATACCAAAGTTAGTCCGGTACATATGACCAGCAACGATGAAGATAACAGCGATCGCCAAGTGGTGATGAGCCATATCAGTCAACCACAGGGACTCAGTTTGAGGATGGAAACCACCCAAGAAAGTCAAAATTGCAGTTCCCGCACCTTCAGAAGTACCAAACACATGGTTAACAGTGTCAGGATTTTGAGCATAAACGCCCCAATTTCCTGTAAAGAACGGGCCTAAACCTGCTGGGTGAGGCATAGTTGTTAGGAAGTTATCCCAACCAACGTGCTGTCCGCGAGATTCAGGAATAGCAACGTGAACCAAGTGACCAGTCCAAGCCAAGGAACTAACACCGAACAGACCTGCTAAATGGTGATTTAAGCGGGACTCAGCATTTTTGAACCAAGCGAGACTAGGACGGAACTTGGGCTGGAGNTGCTGTCCGCGAGATTCAGGAATAGCAACGTGAACCAAGTGACCAGTCCAAGCCAAGGAACTAACACCGAACAGACCTGCTAAATGGTGATTTAAGCGGGACTCAGCATTTTTGAACCAAGCGAGACTAGGACGGAACTTGGGCTGGAGGTGTAACCAACCAGCGAACAGCATGATGGATGCCAAAACCAGGAGGAAGATAGAACCCTGGTATAAGTCTCCATTTGTTCTCATGCCGATGGTATACCACCAGTGGTAAATACCAGAATATGCGATATTTACTGGGTTAGAGGCACCTGCTTGAGTGAAAGCATCAACTGCAGGTTGACCGAATTGAGGGTCCCAAATCGCGTGGGCGATAGGACGTACATTTAGAGGATCTTTAATCCACTGTTCAAAGTTTCCTTGCCAGGCAACGTGGAAGAGATTACCAGAAGTCCATAAGAAAATGATTGCCAGATGACCGAAGTGAGAAGCAAAAATCTTTTGGTAAAGATTTTCTTCTGTCATGCCATCGTGAGTCTCAAAGTCATGAGCTGTAGCAATCCCGTACCATATCCGCCTGGTGGTTGGATCTTGTGCCAGGTCTTGGCTGAATTTTGGGAATTTTGTGGCCATAAATCTTTGATCTAAGTCTCGCGTGTCTTTGAGAATTTAGTGAGAATTTAGATTGAAATAGGGGATTGAGGATGAATCAACCCCCAAGTAAGAATGTTAAAACGTTATTGGATTCTTATCCTACTGAAATTATTCTACACAGGAAGAATGCCCAGGTTGTAGCAATTCCACCTAGGAGATAGTGAGCTACCCCCACTGCCCGACCTTGGATGATGCTTAAAGCACGAGGCTGAATTGCTGGAGCAACCTTTAACTTATTATGAGCCCAAACAATAGACTCAATCAACTCTTGCCAGTAGCCACGACCACTGAACAAGAACATTAAGCTAAATGCCCAGATAAAGTGTGCTCCTAAGAACAACAAACCATAGGCAGACAGAGCTGAACCGTAGGATGTAATTACATTTGAAGCTTGCGCCCAAAGGAAATCACGCAACCAACCATTAATGGTTATTGCACTTTGTGCAAAGTTACCGTAGGTAATGTGAGATACTGAACCGTCTGCGGCTACTGTTCCCCAAACGTCTGACTGCATCTTCCAGCTAAAGTGGAAAATCACAATTGACAGAGAATTATACATCCAGAACAGACCTAAGAACACATGGTCCCAACC
>NZ_LGSU01001191.1 GCF_002260545.1 Hydrocoleum sp. CS-953
ACCTCCTGCTTCTGTCGTTGCCTGAATTGTAATTTGACTTTCCCCTGTTTTCGGCAGTGCTTCTATAGATAGTTGGTTATTTTCTAAGTAAAAATTATCCGAAAAATTAATTATTCAGGTTAAAAGCTTTCTTTTTTAAGGAAAAAAAATAATATTTCCTTATATCTAATTAAGAACGGTTTTAACCACAGGTAATTATCAATTATCCATTATCCATTATCAATTATCAATTATCCATTAATTACTAATGAAAAATATAGTTGTTGCGATTGACTTTTCTCAAATAACTCCCACCATTATTTCTCAAGCTGAAACCCTAGCTCAAGCTTTTAAAAGCAAACTATGGTTAATTCATATTACCGAACCCGAACCTGATTTTGTTGGTTTTAAAACTGGACCACAGCCTAAGCGAGATCATTGGGCAGAACAGTTTCGTAAAGAACATAAGCAAATTCAAGATTTAGCAGAGGAATTACGGCAAAAAGGTCTTGATACAGTTGCTCTATTAACTCAAGGTTCAACAGTAGAGACTATATTAGCAGAAGCAAAAAAATTAACTGCTGATTTAATAATAGTTGGGTCTCATGGACGCAGTGGTATTGATAAGTTGTTTATGGGTAGTGTTAGTGAGGGTATTTTAAAATATTCTCCTTACCCAGTTTTAGTGATTCCTGCTGTAGCTGAAGTCAGAAGTTAGAAGTCATAATTCAGAAGTTAAATTACTGCTGTGAGTAAATTTTTTGCTTCTTAATTCAGTAGAAGATATTGATAACTGAAATGACTGTTTAATATATTGCAAAAATTAGCAGTTATACCATGTCCGGATGATTAGGTATAATAAAATTATATCTTCCTTAATACCTTATTTTTCTCTCTTCTTCTGTTCAGAATTATGACTCCTGCCTTTTTATTTATAACTATTTAACCGGACATGGTATTATCTATTAGCCTTTCTATTTTTTTATTACTGAAAATAATATCAAGTGAAATTAGTAATTTATCATTATAAATTTACCTATACGATAAATCATTCTTTTTAACACATAAACATCTACGCTCGTAAAGGGTTTCTAGGTTTGCCTGCTTCAATAATGGATAATGGATAATGGATAATTGATAATTGATAATTGATAATTACCTCTCCCTAAAAGGAAGAGGATTGAATAAAAGGAAAATTTTTTCTCTCTTGGTCGATTGGATATGGCGAGGAGACCTCGCCATCCCNTACCTCTCCCTAAAAGGAAGAGGATTGAATAAAAGGAAAATTTTTTCTCTCTTGGTCGATTGGATATGGCGAGGAGACCTCGCCATCCCTCGACCGCTTGTTTCTCAACGGCGAGTGAGAGGCTTTATACATTTATTTTTCGGTAAGTCCTAAAAGTATAGAAACCGGGTTTATAGTAGATGCCCTACTATACTAACATTTGTGCCGCATAAACCCGGTTTCTTATAACACTTCCATTGCCAACGAATTTAATATTAAATTGTGATTTAACCTAATCATACTGAGTATTTAATTTCACAAATTTAACTAGATTCAGCTTTTTGATAAATAGCCACATCTGTAATTAATGGTAGATGATCCGAACCTACATTTTCACCTATATGACTATTCAAAACTTGAATTTCTGGACTTACTAAACAATGGTCAATAGGAATATAAAATAGTGGAAAATCCGTCGGCCAAGATGGTTGAATACCAAACCCGCGTCGCCCATTTATTAATCCTGTTTTATGAACAAATTGGTGATAATAAGGTGACCATATACTGGTATTAAAATCTCCAACTACTATGATTGGAGATTCCAGTTTTGATACATAATCTGCTAATAATTCTAATTCTTGATTTCGCAGTTTAAAATTAGCTCTTTTAGTAGGAATTGCCGGATGAGTTACGACTAACGAAATAGGTTTTCCAGGAACTTTTAATTGGGTAACTAGAGATTTTCTCGTCTTAGACTTCTGATACCTAGCTGTAATTATTTTATTTGAGTTCTTTAGGGGAATTTTACTGTAAATTGATTNCTGCTAATAATTCTAATTCTTGATTTCGCAGTTTAAAATTAGCTCTTTTAGTAGGAATTGCCGGATGAGTTACGACTAACGAAATAGGTTTTCCAGGAACTTTTAATTGGGTAACTAGAGATTTTCTCGTCTTAGACTTCTGATACCTAGCTGTAATTATTTTATTTGAGTTCTTTAGGGGAATTTTACTGTAAATTGATTTGCCAAATCTGCGGTGCTTATCTTGAGATTGAAAAACATACGGATAACTCTGGCGTAAAACCTTTAATTTTTCATCCCATTTTTTACTAACTTCTAAAAAAACTGCCACATCAGGATTTTCTTTGTTAACTAAAGCGATCGCTCGATTATATTGCTGATTATTGGTAAACAAATTTAACTGTAAAATTCTAATTTTATTTACCTCGTCTCCAGCCATTATTTGTGATGATGGTAAATACCAAGGAACGATCGCCAATAAGTTCAGTAAAATGCAGCATAAACTCATCAAAGCCAAGAGTTTGTTGCGAGTTATTATCCAGAAAAATAAGATGCAGCAACCAATTATCAAATATTGCAATTTGAAATGAGAAGTTATTTCAAATACTTGGTTAAATTTTCCTAGATAACCTGTGAGAGAAAATAGAGCAGTGAAAATTGTGATGAGGAGAAAACCACGGCGCGGGATTTTTCTCAAATTAATTCCCTTGTGAATAGGATGATGGAGGATTGACCATTTTAGTTGTATTTTCAAAGGCAGAGAAATTGGCAATTTGTCAATTTCATCTATTAACTTTTCTGCTGACTCTGACTGGAGTCGTTTTTGATAATATTGTAGGAGTAAACTATCAATAAATACTTCACTTAAATAGTAAGCAGCTAATCCCAAAAATATTACTATTAAGCCAGTTACATAAGCGCCAAAAAATACATTTAGCTTGATAAAAGCTGTCCCAATACCACTTTTCATCATCCAGAGATATAACCCNTCTATTAACTTTTCTGCTGACTCTGACTGGAGTCGTTTTTGATAATATTGTAGGAGTAAACTATCAATAAATACTTCACTTAAATAGTAAGCAGCTAATCCCAAAAATATTACTATTAAGCCAGTTACATAAGCGCCAAAAAATACATTTAGCTTGATAAAAGCTGTCCCAATACCACTTTTCATCATCCAGAGATATAACCCTGGTATTGCTAAAGTAATAATTTTCTTGATTACTTCATCCATGATTTTTCTATCTTGTTTTGTAAGCATTCAGCCATTAGTTTTCAGGTTTCAACAAACTGATTTTTCCTTTCCTACAGAATACTTTGCAAAAAAGCGATTTTTATTCCTGAAAATGTCTAAGTACCATTAATAAAACTTTGTATAGCATATTATCAATAATAGCTGTTTAGCTAGCGCACAACTTTCCGTNCAATACCACTTTTCATCATCCAGATATAACCCTGGTATTGCTAAAGTAATAATTTTCTTGATTACTTCATCCATGATTTTTCTATCTTGTTTTGTAAGCATTCAGCCATTAGTTTTCAGGTTTCAACAAACTGATTTTTCCTTTCCTACAGAATACTTTGCAAAAAAGCGATTTTTATTCCTGAAAATGTCTAAGTACCATTAATAAAACTTTGTATAGCATATTATCAATAATAGCTGTTTAGCTAGCGCACAACTTTCCGTTCCGGAATGCTCCGCAAACGTTAACGCTGCGCGACATGGAAAGCGGAGCATTCCCTATACGAACAAGCGCAGCTCCTCCGCAGGAGGCAAGAGGCTAGCTGACGGCTGTTTGCGCAGCATTCCGTCAGGAAATGCTTACCTTGTTTTTAATTTTGACTGCCGTTAACTGATAACATAAATGACATTTTTCAGTAATTTATGAGCATAAATTTACCTATAAATATTTAACTAGATTCAGATTTTTGAGGAATAGCCACATCTGTAATTAACGGTAGATGATCCGAACCTAAGTTTTTACCAATCTGACTATTTAAAACTTGAATTTCAGGACTTACTAAACAATGGTCAATAGGAATATAAAGTAGTGGCAAATTCGTAGGCCAAGATGGTTGAATACCAAACCCGTTTCGCCCATTTCTTAATCCTGTTTTCTGCACAAATTTCTGATAATAAGGCGACCATATACTGGTATTAAAATCTCCAACTACTATTACTGGAGATTCAAGTTTTGATACATAATTTCCTAATACTTTTAATTCTTGGTTTCTTACTTGAAAACTGATTCTTGTAATAGGAACTGCTAGATGAGTTACGATTAAGGAAATAGGTTTTTCAGCAACTTTTAATTCGGTAACTAAAGATGTTCTTTTATAACGCTTGGATATAATTTTTATATCTTGGTTTTCTAGGGGAATTTTACTGTAAATTGATTTACCAAATATGCGGTTATCTTGAAAGTGGAAAACATAGGGATAATTCTGACGTAAAACCTTTAATTCTTCTGCCCATTTTTCACTAACTTCTTGGAAAACTGCAATATCAGGATTTTCTTTTTTAATCAAAGCGATCGCTTGATTATATTGCTGATTATTGGTAAACACATTTAACTGTAAAATTCTAATTTTATTTACCTCGTCTCCAGCAATTATTTGTGATGATGGTAAATACCAAGGAACTATCACCAATAAATTCAGCAAAATGCAGCCTAAACTCAGCAAAGTCCAGAGTTTTTGGCGAGTTATTATCCAGAAAAATAAGGTGCAGCAAGCAATTATCAAATATTGCAATTTGAAATGAGAAGTTAGTTCAAATATTTGGTGAAATTGTCCTAGATAACTTACTAGGGAAAATAGAGCAGTGAAANTGGTAAATACCAAGGAACTATCACCAATAAATTCAGCAAAATGCAGCCTAAACTCAGCAAAGTCCAGAGTTTTTGGCGAGTTATTATCCAGAAAAATAAGGTGCAGCAAGCAATTATCAAATATTGCAATTTGAAATGAGAAGTTAGTTCAAATATTTGGTGAAATTGTCCTAGATAACTTACTAGGGAAAATAGAGCAGTGAAAATTGTGATTAGGATAAAAACAGGGCGCATGATTTTTCTCAAATTAATTCGCTTTAATTCCCTTGTGAATAGGATGATGGAGAATTGACCATTTTAGCTATATTTTTAAAGGTAGAGAAATTGGCAATTTATCAATTTCATCTATTAACTTTTCTGCTGAGTATAACTGGAGTAATTTTTGATAATATTGTAGAAGTAAACCATCAATAAATACTTCACTCAGATAATAGCAGCTAATCCCAAAAATATTACTATTAAGACAGTTACATAGTTGCCAAAAAATAAATTCAGCTTGATAAAAGCCGTCCAAATACAACTTTCTCCAGCTTTACCGGGTAATTAATAATTATTAATTAAATAATTGAGGTTAAAAGCCTCTCCTTTCAAGGGGAAAAAGCGGTTGTTAACGTTTGCGTAGCATTCCGTAAGGAAAGTTTCCCGTAGGNCCCAAAAATATTACTATTAAGACAGTTACATAGTTGCCAAAAAATAAATTCAGCTTGATAAAAGCCGTCCAAATACAACTTTCTCCAGCTTTACCGGGTAATTAATAATTATTAATTAAATAATTGAGGTTAAAAGCCTCTCCTTTCAAGGGGAAAAAGCGGTTGTTAACGTTTGCGTAGCATTCCGTAAGGAAAGTTTCCCGTAGGGTGGGATGGCGTTTAGCTGGCGCACAACTTCGTTAACGCTGCGCGACATGTTTGCGGAGCATTCCGTCAGGAAAAAGCGTTTCGCTACGCGACATGAAACGCGGCTCTGCAAGAGCGGGTCTCCTTTCCCTCCGGGACGCTACGCTAACGCCATATCCAATCAACCAAGAGAAATAAATTTTTTCCTTATTAGTCAATCCTCTCCCTTTTAGGGATGAGGTAATTATCAATTATAAATTATCAATTATCAATTAATGAACTGTAGCATTTTTAATCATCCAGAGATATGACCCTGGTATTGCTAAAGTAATAATTTTCTTGATTACTTCATCCATGAATTTTAATCTTGTTTCAAATTTTAACTGCTGTTAACTGATAACAGGAATGACATTTTTCGGTAATTTATGAGCATAAATTTACCTATAAATATTTAACTAGATTCAGCTTTTTGAGAAATAGCCATATCTGTAATTATTGGTAAATGATCGGAACCTACATTTTCACCAATACGACTATTTAAAACTTGAAATTCAGAACTTAGTAAACAATGGTCAATAGGCATATAAAATAGTGGTAAAAATGTTGGCCAAGATGCTTGAATACCAAACCCGCGTCGCCCATTTCTTAATCCTGTTTTCTGCACAAACTGTTGATAATAAGGCGACCATAAACTGGTATTAAAATCTCCAACTACTATTACCGGAGATTGAAGTTTTGAGACATAATCTGCTAAGACTGCAAATTCTTGATTTCGCTCCTGAAAACTAACTTTTGTAATAGGAATTGCCAGATGAGTTACGATTAAGAAAATAGCTTTTCCAGGAACTTTTAACTGAGTAACTAGAGCTGTTCTTTTATAAGACTTAGATATAATTTTTATATTTTGGTTTTCTAGGGGAATTTTACTGTAAATTGATTTGCCAAATATGCCTTTGCCAAATATGCGGTTATCTTGGTTATAAAAAACATAAGGATAACTCTGGCGTAAAACCTTTAATTCTTCCGCCCATTTTTCACTAACTTCTTGGAAAATTGCTATATCAGGATTTTCTTTTTTAACTAAAGCGATCGCTCTATCATATTGCTTATTTCTGTTAAACAAATTTAACTGTAAAATTCTAATTTTATTTACCTCGTCTCCAGCCATTATTTGTGATGATGGTAAATACCAAGGAACTATCACCAATAAATTCAGCAAAATGCAGCCTAAACTCACAAAAGTCCATAATTTTTTGCGAGTTATTATCCAGAAAAATAGGGTGCAGCAAGCAATTATTAAATATTGCAATTTGAAATGAGAAGTTAGTTCAAATATTTGGTGAAATTGTCCTAGATAACTTACTAGGGAAAATATAGCAGTGAAAATTGTGATGACGATAAAAACAGGGCGCATGATTTTTAAATTCAAAATTCAAAATTCAAAGTTCAAAATTGTTGGCTCTAATCTATTAATAATTAAATAATTAATGTATTATCAATTATTGAACGAATAATTAAGGTTTAAAGTCTCTCCTTTAAAGGAGAAACAATGAACTTATTTTCCTTTTATTCAATCCAATCCGTTTTAGGGAGAGGTAATTATCAATTATCCATTATCCATTATCCATTATTAATTACTGAATCCAAACCTCAGCGTAAAGTCTGAGGTGATTTTGAATTGTTTTTACCAGATTTAGTTGTATCTTTAAAGGCAGATAAATTAACAAACTGTTAATTTCATCTATAGCCATAAGAAATGATTTGTGAGAAAAAACTTTAGGGTTTTGGTCTCCAAATATCTTTGCACTTGAGTTTGCAGAACAAACCCCTATGATAAAATTTTACCGAAATAATTAATAATTAAACAATTAAATAATTAGATTATTCACGCCTTGAAGCCTCCCCTTTCAAGGGGAAAAAAGCGATCGTTTGCGGAGCATTCCGTCAGGATGGGATGCCGTTAGCGTTAGCGAAGCTCCTCTGCAAGAGGCAGCGGGTCCGTAGGAGCGGGTCTCCCGCTCTTAACAGAGCCGCGTTTCATGTCGCGTTTGCGTTAGCATTCCGTAGGAAAGC